>NZ_VFVC01000052.1:0-39852 GCF_006441575.1 Mesorhizobium sp. B2-4-12 | reverse complement strand
GCGATGGTGGTAGTTGGCGAAAGTAGAGGCGACGTCCGATCTCCCTCCTTGTGGGGGAGATGTCCGGCAGGACAGAGAGGGGCGCCACAGAACTCGACGGTGGGTACTGACCCAAAACCTTTTATGCCGAGGAATTGGCTAGATAGCCGGAGGAGAACAACATGGTCTACGCGACATCGGACGGATCAACGCGCAAGCGCCTGAGGGTCGGCATGGTCGGCGGGGGGCGCAATGCCTTCATCGGCGCCGTGCATCGGCTGGCCATGCGGCTCGACGACCAGATCGTGCTGGTCGCCGGGGCGCTGTCGTCCGATCCGGACAATGCCGCCGCCTCGGCCGCCGAGATCGGCATCGCGCCGGAGCGCAGCTATGCCGACTACCACGCCATGGCCAGGGCGGAAGCCGCACGGCCGGACGGCATCGAGGCGGTCGTCATCGTCACGCCCAATCATCTGCACGCGCCGATCGCGACAGCCTTCCTCGAGGCCGGCATCGACATCATCTGCGACAAGCCGCTGTCGACCACGCTCGGCGATGCCGAGGCGCTGGTGGCACTGACGCGGGCGCGAAAGCGCCGCTTCGTCGTCACGCTCAACAATACCGGCTATGCCATGGTGCGCCAGGCGCGCGAGATGGTGGCGGCGGGCGAGCTCGGCCGCATCGTGTCCGTGCATGGCGCCTATATCCAGGACTGGCTGACCAAGCCGATCGACGCGGAAGGCCAGAAGCAGGCGGAATGGCGCACCGATCCGGCAAGGGCAGGACAGTCGGCGGTGCTGGCCGATATCGGCGTCCATGCCTTCAACCTGGCGAGTTACATCTGCGGCCGCGAGGCCGAGACGGTGTCGGCCGACCTGTTCACCGCCGTGCCGGGGCGTCGGCTCGACGACAACGCGCATGTACTGGTGCGCTGGACGGGTGGGGCGCGCGGCACGATCCTGGCCAGCCAGACGTCGCCCGGCCACTACAACGACCTCTCCGTGCGCATCTATGGCAACAGAGCCGGCCTCGAATGGTCGGGTGGCCGGCCGGAGGAATTGCGCTTATCCCGATATGGCGAGGAAACCCGCACGCTGGTGCGCGGCGGCCATGGCTCGACCGAGGAAAGCCGGCGCGTCTCACGCATGCCGGCGGCGCACCCCGAGGGCTATATCGAGGCCTTCGCCAATTTCTACCGCGACGCCGCCGACATCGTCCGCGCCCATCGGTCGGGCGGCGTGGTCGATCCAGCGCACGCGGCGCGGGTTCCCGATGTCGTCGACGGCGCGCGCGGCGTGAAGTTCGTCGCCGCGGCGGTGGAGTCGAACGCGGCGGGCGGGGCGTGGACGGCTGCGCGGTTTGGCTGAGGCGCACGACGCTTTCTGATACGCAATTCCGGACGGAAAACCGCTACGCACTTTTCCTGGAATTGCTCTAGCTTGCCACGGGCAACCGTCGAGATCGAGCAAAGCTTCTCAGCCGGTCGGAATCCATTGCGTGCCCGAATGCGTAGCCTTGCAATATGTCGCAGCCAAGCCCTTTGAGCACACGTGCGTGCTTCATCGTCTCGACGCCTTCGGCTATGATCTCGATACCCAGGGATTTGCCGATTTCGATGATCGACGAGACGACCTGCCGTCGCTGGGGTGAGTTCACGATAGGGTCCACCAACTGACGATCTATCTTCAGGCGGCGAGGCTGCAATTTGAGCAGGCTGACAATAGAGGCATAACCGGTGCCGAAATCGTCGATTTCGATGTCGATGCCGAGTTCCTTGATCTGCTCGACGTTCCATGTGACCAGATCATCGTTGTTGTCGAGGAAGATCGACTCGACGAGTTCAAAGGAAAAAGTCCCTTTTCTGATGTTGAGGTCACGCAAGCTCTTCAGGAGTTCCTCGTCTTGAAGGCGTCGTGCCGATACGTTGACTGACACGCGCGGAATACCGATCTTGTCGGCGGACCACGCTTCGAAATCCACAAGCGATTGCTGGAGGACTTTCCGGTCTATCTCCGACACGACGTTCAGTTCTTCAGCGGTCTTCAGGAAAGCGTCAGGCGTCAGAATCCCCTTCTCTGGATGCCTCCACCGCGCCAGCGCTTCAACGCCGACGATCTCCAGGGTCTTTGCATCGAATTGAGGCTGGTAGAATACGATGAATTCGTCTCGCTCGAGACCGGCTAGAATCTCGTCGGCAACTCTCTTCGTGTTTACGATTTCGCTTTGCAGTTCTCCACTGAAGAATTCATAGCGGTTGCGGCCCCGCGTCTTTGCCCGGTAGAGGGCAATATCGGCATTCACCAGCAACTGCCTGGCATCGGCGTCACTATCATTGTCGATCGCAATTCCGACACTGACGCCAAACCGACATTGATGGCCGTGGTAATAAACAGGTCTGCGCATCTGCTCGATGATGTTGTCGGCGAGCGCCGCGGCCTGGCCGACATCGCCGTGCACGGTGCAGAGCACGATGAATTCGTCTCCTCCAATCCGAGCGACAAAACCGCGGTCGCCGACGTTGGACTTGAGAACGGACGACGCGTGTACCAGCATTGCGTCGCCCGCCGCATGACCAAGCGTATCGTTGATGTGCTTGAAGCGGTCCAGATCCATGTGAAGCAGCGCCGCGCAGCCGCCGTCGAGTCTGGCCTTTGCCGCATGATCTTCCAGCACCTGGTCCAGATAACGCCGATTGGGCAAATCCGTCAGGGAATCGTGCAGGGCGATATGTTCTATGCGCGCCTTGGCAGCCTCGAGTTCGGTATTTTTCGACTCGGTCAGCTGTTTTGCGCGAACCAGATCGGTATTCAGCAAGACGTCTGCCGTCACGTCCCACTCCGCGCCGACCATTCGAGGCGAATTGTTTGCGATCTCGTAGAAGATCGCCGTGGACCGGACGTGACGAATTTCGCCGTTCGGCCGAACAATCCGGTATTCCGACGAATATGTGCTTCGCCCGGCCACTGCCTTGTCGAAATCCGCAAGCGCGCCAGGCAGATCGGCAGGATGAATGGCTCCGGCCCAGTCCGAATATCCGCGCGATCCGCCATCGGGCTCTCTGCCATAGATCTCGTTGACGCGATCGTCCCACGTCAGATGGTTGGTTTCGAGGTCGTGCTCCCATACTCCGATAGCCGACGCCTCCAGAGCAAGTTCCAGCCGTCGCGACAGCCGATGCAGTTCCCAGTAGTTTCGCTGCCTCTCGTCGATAAGGCGGCCTGCCGCCAGGAAGGGGATCAAGATCAGTGCGGCCGCTGCCGCCATGATCGCCCTCAGCAGCCATGCGTTGGCGGGAGTGGCGGGCCAACCGTTCTTGGGAACGGCGGCGATCTGCCAGGAGCCCGACGGGAGCAGAACGTCGGCCGTCACCGGATTGTTTTTGATGACTCTCTCGTCACCGAAGAACTGGACTCCCTTCGCGCCAGGGGAATCACTGCCGATGAGCGCCACGTCAATCCCGAGATTCTTGTCGAGGAGACCCGTCGCCTGGTAAAGGCGCTGCACGTCGACGACCGCGGAAACAATGCCCCAGAATCGATCGGTGTTGCCCGCGCTTTTTACGAATACCGGGAATCGACCGATGAAAGCCTGTCCTCCCTGCGCCAGATCGACCGGGCCAGCGAGAACGAGCTTGCGCTCGTCGCGCGCACGCAGGGCAGCCGCGCGCTGCTGGTCGTTCTTGCGGTAATCGAGACCGATGGCCTTCTCGTTGCCGGCCATCGGGTACATCAAGGAAATGACCAGGTCGGGCGCACCGGCAATATTGCGAAGTTGGGACTCTTCGCTGAACAGGCGGCTGGCAAGTTCCGTGAAGCGTTGCTCTCCCATGTATGGTTCGGTCGTGACCGCGGCGACCAGACCTCGAACCAGCTGAAGGTTGCCGTTAATGTTTCCTTCGAGCTTGGCGCGAATGACATTGACCTTGGCCAGCACATCCACGCGGGCGGCCTGGTCCGCAACGATCCTGTTCTGATGGTCCGCGAACGCCGCGCAAACGGCAATAACCACAATTGCAATCCCCACCGGGATCCTTGCCGGCGAGAACACGGCCCCCCTTACGCGGCCTAGCATTTTGGCGAAAAGAGCCAATAGGGCGAGATTCCCTGTGCTTGTCAGGCTCTCCGGGTGAGCCTCATCAAGGGAATATTAGTTCGCAATAACTTAATTTTGGCCTTCACAGTCTTTAAAATTTTTGCGCCTTCGGGCGCTGGCGCGGGCAATCGCACCAGCACTCACCACATAGCGGCTTAGTGGCTATCGACTTTTTTCTGGACGATCCGATACGTCCCGATGCCGCGCTTGGTTGCTCCAATTGAATAGGCCATTGGAATCTTTGCAGTTTTTTCGGGCAGGCCGTACATATCCTTGCCGGCCCTCACCGCGAAAGAAAAATGCTTCCAGGAAACCGTGTCATGCTCGTTGAGAAAATCGAGCGTCAGCCCCGCTGCGATCAGCGCGTTCACCACATCGCTGATCGGATGGATCCACTCATAGTATCGAGGATGCTTCAAGGTTCGTTCATCGCCGGTATAGGTCTGCTTCTCGTTCCAGGCGAGCGGTCGCGCCACCGGCGTTCGCCAGTCGTCCTTCAATTCGAGGGCGGCAGCCTTGCGATTGCACTGGAACATCAAGGGATGGCCCTCGGCCATGTACAGCCGGCCGCCGGGCCGCAGAAGATCGGCGACCACCCGCGCCCAACGAAAGACATCGTCAAGCCAGTTCACCGACCCCCAGGTGACGTAGACCACGTCATAGGTCTGGTCGAGCGCTTCGACCGCCTCGTATAGCGGCGCCTCCACGAAGCGAACGTCACTGCCTGCCTTGGAGGCGAAATCCCGCGCCGCAGCGATCGCCCTCGGTGAAAAGTCCAGGCCGGTCACGCTGCC
This sequence comes from Mesorhizobium sp. B2-4-12, assembly GCF_006441575.1. NCBI lineage: Bacteria > Pseudomonadati > Pseudomonadota > Alphaproteobacteria > Hyphomicrobiales > Phyllobacteriaceae > Mesorhizobium > Mesorhizobium sp. B2-4-12. The sequence goes on along the minus strand of NZ_VFVC01000052.1, from coordinate 34,987 downwards.
CGCGCCGAGATTCCTCAGGCTGATCGTGTCAAGCCCGATATGACATTGCAGATGGACGATGTCCTTGCCGAAAATGTCTCCGACCTCGCGCGTTTCCAGCTCATAGAGATTGGATCCGCCAGCCAGCACGTTCTCGATGCGGTAGCTGCCTGTTCTGTCGGTCGCGTGTATTTCGGCCCGATCGTCCCAATTCAGCAGGTTCGCGTCCAAAAACGGTTCCAAAGTGCCCCCGATCTCCGCCGTCGCAAGGTTAACAGCTGGTTAATAGACATTGCAGCGAGCAGACATGCGCGTCAATCCCGGAAGTCGCGCCCGTTGCGGCGCCCATTCCCGAGATCGAGACGATCGCCGTCATCGGCTCGGTGGCGAAACAGCTGTTGGCAGGAGGTTCCCCGGTTCAGCGAGATGCGCTGGACGGACGCAGCACGCGGCACGATCCTGGCCAGCCAGACTTCGTCGACCGCTACAATGATCTGTCCGTGCGCATCCATGACGACAGAGCCGGGCTCGAATGGTCCGGCAGGCGGCCAGAGGAATTGCGGTTCTCCGTCCATGGCGAGAAAGCGCGCACGCTGGTGCCGGGCGCGAGCCACGGGTCTCCTCCGGCCCCACAAGGGGCAGGGAGACAATCACGCGCCATCCAACTGCGCTAACAAATCCGTCAGCATCGGCCGCTGGCCGGCAAGGATCTTGACCTCGGCCTCGGGCAGGCTGAACCAACCCGCTCTGTCGACCTCCGGAAATTCTTTCATCGATCCGGACCGCGGCGGCCAATCCATCGTGAAGATGTTGCTCTTGATCGTGGCCACATCGATCCCGGTTCTGGTCTCGGCGGACCAGGCCACAACGATCTTGCCGCCCGGCTGCCTGTATGCGCCGAGACGCTCGAACGGGCCTTCCACCTTGAGGCCGAGCTCTTCCTCGGTTTCGCGTTGCGCTGCCGCGAGCTCATCCTCGTCTTCGCCGACGAGGCCCTTCGGGATCGACCAGGCGCCATCGTCCTTCTTCGCCCAGAACGGTCCGCCGGGATGAACCAGAAGCACCCTGATATCGCCATCGCGTCGATGATAGATCAGCAATCCCGCACTGCGTTTTGCCATTTTTGCATGTCCGTTTGTGGCGCCGGTGCGACTTCGGCCGCCATCTGATTCGTCCGGGATGATGGGTGCCGATCCTTGCACCAGGGAATTGCGACGCTATTTCAGATGCATCTGCATTGCACCTCACCAGCGAGTTCGGCAATCTGATAGCATCGTTTTGGCGTCGAAAGTCAGTGGGGCGTCCGAATGCAACTGGGTCTGATCGGCTACTACAGCGACTTCGTGGTCTATCCCCTGGTCATCGCCATATTGGGGGTGGCCGGGCTGATCGAGGCCGGAGAAGAGAGCGCGCCGGACTGGATCGGCACGATGTTGGTCTGCCTTGGCCTGTGGACGTTGATCGAATACGTCCTGCACCGCTTCGTCCTTCACCACATTCCCTGGATCAGGGATCTGCACGACCGCCATCATGTCGAGGAGCGCAGCTCGGTGGGCACGCCGACCTGGCTCAGCCTGGGCGTCCATGCGCTGGTCGCGTTCCTGCCTGTCTGGTTGGTTTCCGGCTTCGTGGCCGCGAGCGCGGTGAGCTGCGGCCTGATGCTGGGCTATCTCTGGTACATCAGCGTCCACCACATGATTCATCACTGGCATCCCGGCCATCCGAGCTACCTTTACACGCTCAAGCGCCGCCACGCGGTGCACCACCATGTCGATGACACCGCCAATTTCGGCGTGACGTCCATTTTCTGGGACCGGGTTTTCGGCACGGCACGGCTCTGAACACTGCTTGGAATTCGGCTCTGGCCAGCCATGGCGGCGCGAACTTCGAACAGCTGCTGAAGCAGGGCCTCGGGTGATGGCGCACATGCCTACGATCGCGGAACTTGCATGGCGGCGCAGGCTTGGTGATCTGGGCCTACAGATCGACCGCGGCAACGCGCCAGGACGAGGGTAGGCGGTGGCCCCCTCTCGGTGCCGGCGCGCACCATTGCGCGGCAATCAGCAAGGCTGTCCGAATATCGCTTCCCCGCGTCCCCTCCCGGTCAAAAAAGTATCATCCGCTGCCCTGAATCGTGGTGGCGCCTGCTCAAACGAGCCGGTACCGTGGTTTCGAAATGCAGAGCCGAAACCAATTCGGCCGGTTTAGGGAATTGGGGCCGAATGCGGCAATGATCCGTGCCGGCCCGGGAGGAAACGGACATGGAACCGGACCTGGAAGTTGTCCAGATCAGACGCGGTGAGTCTTTCAAAGCGTGGTCGCACGGCTATCCCTTCCACACAGTGCGCTGGCATTTCCATCCCGAATACGAGCTTCATCAGGTGATCTTCACCAGCGGCCGGTATTTCGTGGGAGACTTCATCGGCGAGTTCGAGCCTGGCAATCTGGTGCTGACCGGACCCAACCTGCCGCACAATTGGGTCAGCGACATTCCGCGCGACAGTTCCATTCCGCTGCGCGGTCGCATCATCCAGTTCTCGGAGAGTTTCATCGGCGATGCCATGCATATTCTGCCTGAGCTCGCGGGGCTGGGCCCGCTGCTCGAGGCATCGCGGCGCGGCGTGCTGTTTTCCGCCCGCACCAACAAGGAGCTGGCGCCGCTGACGGAAGAGATGATGCAGGCGCAGGGCGTGCGCCGCATCGAGCTGTTCATGATGATCGCGGGCCTGCTCAGCCGCGCCCAGGAAATCCGGCTGCTGGCCAGCGCCAGTTACCGGCCCGACCCCTCCGGCTACATGACAGCCGGCATGAACAAAGCACTCGCCTATATCAGGGAAAATCTGACGCAGCTGTTCGATGAGGCCGACCTTGCGGCCATCGCCGGGCAATCGACCGGCGCGTTTTCGCGTTCGTTTCGCCGCCACACCGGCATGTCGCTGGTGCAGTATGTCAAGCGGCTGCGCATCAATCTTGCCTGCCAGATACTCATGAGCGACGAGCAGGCCTCGATCACCGACATCTGCTACGAGGTGGGCTTCAACAACCTGTCCAATTTCAACCGGCAATTCCTGGCGGAGAAGGGCATGCCGCCCTCGCGTTTCAGACGCCTGCTGGCCGACAATATCAACGCGGGAAAAGCCGCTTAACGGGAGGAGCCAAGGGAGGAGATACAGTTTTCGACATGAGGACGTGGACCGCAAGGAAGCGGTCCGCGATGGAGAGCGCTTGTCCGGGAAATCCTCCGCGCCAGGAGGATGTCGGTGCAGCCTGGAAAGGCCGCCTCCCGGCCCTGATCCCAATACCAGTTGGGACCAGGAAAGGTCGCGTCTCTACACAAAAGCAGTCAACGACCTTCTTACAACCATATCCAGAAACGGAGAAGACCGAATGACCAGAATTTCAATAAAGTCGACCGGCATGGCGGCGCTCGCGCTGTCGCTGCTGGCCGGCACCGCTGCCAGCGTCCGTGCCGCCGAGGTCACCGATGCCACGGTTGCCTTCCTGATGCCCGACCAGGCCTCGACCCGCTACGAGCAGCACGATTATCCCGGCTTCACCGCCGAGATGAAGAAGCTGTGTCCGGGCTGCAAGGTGATCTACCAGAACGCCGATGCCGACGTCTCGCGCCAGCAGCAGCAGTTCAACTCGGTGATCTCGCAAGGCGCCAAGGCGATCGTGCTCGACCCTGTCGACTCGACCGCCGCTGCCTCGCTGGTCAAGCTGGCGCAAAGCCAGGGCATCAAGGTCATCGCCTATGACCGGCCGATCCCGACCGCTCCGGCCGACTTCTATGTCTCGTTCAACAATGAAGGCATCGGCAAGGCCATCGCGGATTCGCTGGTCGCCCATCTGAAGGCGCTCAAGGTCGACCCGGCCACCGGCGGTGTGCTGCAGATCAACGGTTCACCAACCGACGCGGCTGCCGGCCTGATCAAGAAGGGTATCCATGAGGGACTGGACAACAGCGGCTACCAGATCCTGGCCGAATTCGACACACCGGAATGGGCGCCGCCGAAGGCGCAGCAATGGACAGGCGGCCAGATCACCCGCTTCGGTCCGAAGATCCTCGGCGTGGTTGCCGCCAATGACGGCACCGGCGGCGGCGCCATCGCTGCCTTCAAGGCCGCCGGTGTCGACCCGGTTCCGCCGGTGACCGGCAATGACGCGACGATCGCCGCGCTGCAGCTGATCATCGCCGGCGATCAGTACAACACCATCTCCAAGCCGAGCGAGATCGTGGCGGCCGCGGCGGCGAACGTCGCTGTGAAGCTGCTTTCGGGCGAGACGCCAAAGGCCGAGACGACGCTGTACGATACGCCCTCGCAGCTGTTCACGCCTGCTGTCGTGACGCAGGAAAACCTGAAGGCCGAGATCATCGACAAGAAGATCAACACCGCCGCTGAACTGTGCGTCGACCGTTACGCGGAAGGCTGCAAGAAGCTGGGTATCAACTGACCGCGACTTTTAGCTGCTGCGCTGTCCGGCCGTGGCCGGACAGCGCATATTCCGAACTGGTTTGAAGAGGTGTTCCAGGCATGATCGATACTCCGGCGGTTCCGGCTGGCGAGCTGGTGCTCAGCTTGCGTGGTGTTTCGAAGAATTTCGGCGCCGTCTCGGCGCTCACCGACATCGACCTCGACGTGCATGCCGGCGAAGTGGTGGCGCTGGTGGGCGACAATGGGGCCGGCAAGTCGACGCTGGTCAAGATCCTTGCCGGTGTGCATCAGCCAAGTTCGGGCGCCATCAGTTTTCAAGGCAAGCAGGTGGTGCTTGCCGACCCGAGTGCCGCGCTCACGCTCGGCATCGCCACGGTGTTCCAGGACCTGGCGTTGTGCGAGAACCTCGACATCGTCGCCAACATCTTTCTCGGCCGCGAGCTCAACCCGCTGCGGCTCGACGAAGTGGCAATGGAAGTACGCGCCTGGACGCTGCTCAACGAACTGTCGGCGCGCATCCCCAGCGTGCGCGAGGTGGTGGCGTCGCTGTCGGGCGGCCAGCGCCAGACCGTGGCGATCGCGCGGTCGCTGCTGCTCGAGCCGAAACTCATCCTGCTCGACGAGCCGACGGCCGCACTCGGCGTGGCGCAGACGGCCGAGGTGCTCAACCTGATCGAACGCGTGCGCGATCGCGGCCTCGGCGTCGTCATCATCAGCCATAACATGGAAGACGTGCGCGCGGTGGCCGACCGTATCGTCGTGCTCCGGCTTGGTCGCAACAACGGTATCTTCACGCCCGACGCCTCGAACCAGGAACTGGTCAGCGCCATCACCGGCGCGTCGAACAATTCGGTTTCGCGGCGTGCGGAGCGCCGGCAGGCGAGGCCGGATCACACGCAGGAGCAACACTCATGAGCCTTGAAGCCCAAAAGCCCGCTCCAGCGCCGCTCGACCGTGCCGATGTGCGCGTCAAGCACGAGGCCGGGATCGGTGGCACCATCCGCGCCTTTTCCGATCGCGTGCGTTCCGGTGATCTCGGTTCGCTGCCGGTCATCGTCGGGCTGGTCATCATCTGGACTGTGTTCGCCAGCATCAACCCGATCTTCCTGTCGAGCAGCAACCTGGTCAACCTGCTGTTTGACTGCTCTACCGTCGGCGTCATCGCGCTCGGCATCGTCTGTGTGCTCATGGTCGGCGAGATCGACCTGTCGGTCGGCTCGATCAGCGGCTTTGCCTCCGCACTGGTCGGCTCGCTTTGGGTCAACCAGGGCTGGCCGGTGGCGCTCGCCATTCTTGCCGCAGTCGCCTTCGGCGGCTTCATCGGCGCGCTCTATGCGCTTTTGTTCAATCGGCTGGGCATGCCGAGCTTCGTCTCGACGCTGGCGGGCCTGCTCGCGGTACTCGGCCTGCAGCTTTACATTCTGGGATCGACCGGCTCGATAAACCTGCCTTACGGCTCGAACCTGGTGAATTTCGGCCAGCTGCTGGTGATGCCGAAATGGGTTTCCTTCGGGCTGGCGGCCGTGCCGGGCATCGTCATGCTGGTCACCGGCCTGCGCACCGTGGCGCGCCGCCGTGCCGCCAATTTGTCGGCGCCGTCGAGCGGTGGCCTGATCACGCGCGCTGTGGCGATGACGCTCGTGCTGGAATTCATCGTCTTCTATCTCAACCAGGCACGCGGCATTCCCTGGATGTTCGGCCTTTTCGTCGGCCTGGTCATCGCCATGCACTACGCGCTGACGCGGACCAAATGGGGCCGCTCGATGTCGGCGGTCGGCGGCAACCGCGAGGCGGCGCGGCGTGCCGGCATCAACGTGGGGCAGATCTATTCCAGCGCCTTCGTGCTGTGCTCGATGCTGGCCGCCTTCGGCGGCGTGCTATCGGCGGCCCGCCTTGCGTCGGCCAGCCAGCAGGCCGGCACCGGCGACGTCAACCTCAACGCCATCGCGGCCGCCGTCATCGGCGGCACCAGCCTCTTCGGCGGTCGCGGCAGTGCCTATTCGGCGCTGCTCGGCATCATCGTCATCCAGTCGATCGCCAGCGGGCTGACGCTGCTCGATCTGTCCTCGTCGCTTCGGTACATGATCACCGGCGCCGTGCTTGCCATCGCAGTCATCGTCGACTCGCTGGCACGCCGCTCGCGTGTCTCTCATGGCCGAGCCTGAACCCATCAACAGGAAATGAAGACATGAGTGAAGAACTGTCCGGAAAAGTTGCCGCCGTCACCGGTGCGGCTTCAGGCATCGGTCTGGAATGCGCCAGGCATATGCTGGCGGCAGGCGCCACCGTGGTGCTGGTCGACCGCGCCGAGGCGACGCTGAACACACTCTGTGCCGAACTCGGTCCGAAGGCGATCCCGCTGTCGATCGAGCTGATGCAGCCGGCAAGCGTTGCAACGATGATGCCGCGGATCCTGGAAAAGGCCGGCCAGCTCGACATCTTCCACGCCAATGCCGGCGCCTATGTCGGCGGCGAGGTGGCGAACGGCGATCCCGACCTCTGGGACCGCGTGCTGAACCTCAACATCAACGCCTGCTTCCGCTCGATCCAGGCCGTCCTGCCGCATATGGTCGAGCGCAAGACCGGCGACATCATCGTCACCAGTTCGATCGCCGGACTGGTTCCGGTGGTCTGGGAGCCGATCTACACCGCCTCCAAGCATGCCGTGCAGGCCTTTGTCCACACTGTGCGCCGGCAGGTCGCCAGGCACGGCTTGCGCGTTGGTGCGGTGGCGCCCGGCCCGGTGGTAACGGCGTTGGTCGACGACTGGCCGAAGGCAAAGCTCGAGGAAGAGCTCGCCGCCGGTGGCCTGATGCAGCCGCGCGAAGTGGCCGAAGCGGTGATGTTCATGCTGACCCGGCCAAGGAACGTCACCATCAGGGATCTCGTGATCCTGCCGCAGAGCAATGATCTCTGAGGAGTAGTCGGTAGCCGGGCTCCACCTCACCACCGTCCACTCACTGCTTACGACCTGCTGCTCCCTGAAATCAGAGGTTTTCCTTGCCCCATTACATAGGCATCGACGTCGGCACCGGTAGCGCGCGCGCCGGGGTGTTCGACCTGTCCGGCACCCTGCTGGCCTCGGCCAAGCGGGACATCAAGGTGTGGCGCGAGCCCGGCGACATCGTCGAGCAGTCGAGCCGCGACATCTGGCGTGCGGTGTGCGCCGCGGTGCGCGAGGCCGTCGCCCAATCCGGCGCCGCGCCGGAGACGATCGCCGGGATCGGCTTCGACGCCACCTGCTCGCTCGTGGTGCTGGGCGAAGGCGGTGCGCCGCTGCCGGTTGGCCCATCTGGCGATCCGGAGCGCAACATCATCGTGTGGATGGATCACCGTGCGGCGGAACAGGCGCGCCGCATCAACCGCAGTGGCGAGGCGGTGCTGAACTATGTCGGCGGCGTCATCTCGCCGGAGATGGAGACGCCGAAACTTCTGTGGCTGACCGAAAACCTGCCTGCTACCTTCGACGCGGCCTGGCAGTTTCTGGATCTCGCCGACTTCCTGACCTGGCGTGCCAGCGGCAGCCTTGCCCGCTCGGTCTGCACGGTGACCTGCAAATGGACCTACCTCGCGCATGAAAACCGATGGGACGAGGGATATTTCCGCGAGATAGGCCTTGGGGCACTCGCCGACGAGGCCTTCACGCGCATCGGCACCGAGATCGTGCCAGCCGGTGCGGCACTCGGCAGTGGGCTGACGGCGCAAGCGGCCGCAGAGCTGGGCCTGGCCGAGGGAACAGCCGTAGCGGCGGGCCTGATCGACGCGCATGCCGGTGGTATCGGCACGGTCGGCGCGCGCGGCGCAGCCGGCAGTGTTCTGTCGCGCATGGCCTATGTCTTCGGCACCTCAGCCTGCACCATGTCGACGACTGCCGAGCCGGCTTTTGTCGACGGCGTCTGGGGTCCGTATTTCTCGGCCATGGTGCCGGGCCTATGGCTGAACGAGGGCGGGCAATCGGCGGCAGGCGCGGCCATCGACCACCTGGTGCGTTTGCATCCGGCAGCCGGCGAAGCGACGGAGAAAGCACGAGCCGCAGGGCTCACTCTCAGCGTCTGGCTGTCGCTGCTGGCCGAAAGCCGGGGCGGGGCGGCGGCTGTGCCGGCGCTGGCCGGCGGCATCCATGTTGTGCCGGAATTTCTTGGCAATCGCGCGCCTTTCGCCGATCCGGACGCACATGCACTGATCGCCGGGCTCGATCTCGACACCAGTCTCGACAGCCTGGTCGCGCTCTATGTCGCCGGCATCTGCGGTCTTGGCTATGGCGCGCGCCAGATCGTGCGCGCCGAGCGCGAAAAGGGCATTGCCGTCGATACGATCGTCGTCAGCGGCGGCGCGGGCCAAAGCCCATTGGTCCGCCAACTGCTGGCCGACACAACCGGCCTGGTTGTGGTGGCGTCGACCTCGCAGGAGCCGGTGCTGCTGGGCTCGGCGATGCTCGGAGCCGTCGCTGCTGGAGCCTATGAGGATCTGGTGACGGCCATGGCCGCCATGTCGGAACTCGGCGAAGCCTATCATCCCAACGCGTCGCTGACCGGCTGGCACGCCAAGCGCTTCGCGGCGTTTGAGCTGCTGCAGCAGACGGGTAGGGCGATCAGAGGCTGAGACGGGTGCGCCGTCCGCTCACAGCTCCTTTTCCGCCAGTTCCCTGAATTCGTCGGGCACCGAACGCGCCGCTTCGAGCGCCACGGCGCCGTAGCCGACCGCCTGCTTGCCGAAGCGCTCGCGGATCTTGTCGATGGCGCGGTCGGCGCCAAAGCGTGCCAGGCCTTTCTGGGTGCCGGGCCGGCGCTTCTCGTCGGCAAGCCCGAGCGGCAGGTCGAGCTGCAGCTCGGCGCTTTCCTCCAGATGCGAGACCGAGATCGCCAGCAGCGAGATCGTCTTCTCCCGAGGGTGGTCGGCGAGCACGCCGCGCACGAGATCGCCGGCGATTTCGGCCAGCATGGTGGTCGCCGAGATCGGCTGGTCGAGCGTGATCGAGCGCGTCACGGCGCGGAGATCGGCAAAGCGCACGCGCACCGTCACCGTGCGGCCGGGCCGCGCCTTGGCGCGCAGCCGGCTGGCGACACGGTCAGCCAGATGCAGCAAAGTCGGCACGATCACCCGCGCCACGGCGGGCTTCTGGCCAAGCGCCAATTGCGCGCCGGCAGAATGCGCCCGCCGCTTCGTCTCCAGCTTTCTCGGGTCGCGGTTCCACGACAGGGCGGCGAGTTTTTCGCCGGCGGCGGGGCCAAGCAGTCGCGTCAGCGCGCCGCTGTGGGTCCTGGCCAACTGGCCGATGGTCTCGACGCCGATTTCGGCCAGCCGCGCCCTGGTCGCCGGGCCGACGCCCCACATCAGCGAGACCGGCAGGTCGTGCAGGAAGGCAAGCTCGGTTCCGGGATCGACCACCACCAGCCCGTCGGGCTTGGCCACCTGCGAGGCGATCTTGGCCAGATGCTTGGTACGGGCCACGCCGATCGAGATCGGCAGGCCGAGTTCGGCCCGCACGCGGCGGCGGATGGTTTTGGCGATTTCGTCCGGCGGGCCGAACAGATGCGTGCAGCCGGCGACATCGGCGAAGGCTTCGTCGATGGAGATCCGCTCCACCACCGGCGTGAAATCGTCGAGCACCTTGATCGCCGCGTCGCCCAGCCGCTGGTAGTGGCTGAAATTGCCGCCGACGAAGATCAGCTGCGGGCAAAGCTCGCGCGCCTTGCGCCCCGGCATGCCGCCACGCACGCCAAAGGCGCGTGCCTCATAGGAGGCGGCCAGCACCACGCCGCCACCCACCGCGATCGGCTTGCCGCGCAGCGACGGATCGAGCAGCTGCTCGACCGAGGCATAGAAGGCATCGAGATCGGCATGCAGGATGGTGGCTGTCGTCTCCATTCCCGACCGCTCATCCGCAGTTGCTGATAGATGCGAACGAATGAAGAACAAAAAGGGATCATTGTCAAGCAAGGAACGGGTTTGTTGAAAGCGTCCCGCAGATTGGCGAAATCGGCGACGAGCGAAGCCCTCTCCCCGTCACTCTACGGGGGAGAGGATGCCGGCAGGCAGGCGAGGGGCGGCGCTGACTTCGAGAGGAAAGCTGCTTCGCCTGAACCTGAAAAGAGCCGCCGCCTAACCAAACTGCCCGGCCCGCAATACCGTCTTCATCGCTTCCAGAGACGGCTTGCCGCCGGCGGCCAGCTCTCTCGGCTCATTTGACAAGCGTGATCAGGCGGCCGGCATACATTTCGCGATTTCCGAGCGCCGCCGCGCAATCCGACTGCACGGCCGAATTTCCTGTCATCTGCACGGTATCGCCGACGAGCCGGATGCAGTCGCCCTGGGAATTCATATCCGAGTTGCCGGCGTAGAATATCGGCGCGTCCGGTGCGTAGATGAAGCCGCTGATCACCGAGCCGGCCCCGCCATTCAGTGTCAGCGGCGATGTATTGCCGCGATCCTGGAATATGGTGATGCCGGCATAGGTGCCGCTGGTGGGCGGCGAGAGGGTCACCTGTTCATTTGCGTTGATGTAGATTTGCGCGCCTTCCATCAGGAATATCGTCACGCCCTGGCCGGTGAGGCTGCCATTTCCGCCGGGCTTTATGGTGACCCCACGCAGTATGTAGACGCCGGGATTGAGCGTGATGTTTCCCGACCATGTCTTGTCGCAATAGGTGCCGGGCGAAAGGGTGATGGATTTGCCGTTGGGTGCGTTCTGGCAAAGCGTGTAAGGGGGAGGGGTGACGTTGGCCAGCGGATCAAACGACGCATACTGATGTTCGAGCGGATTGCCGCAACTCAAGCTGGCGTTGGGCGGCAAGAGGCCGGACGTGCCGCCAACGGTCGAAACGCAGCTGGCGCTCACCAGCGCAGATCCGCCTCTGTTGACGGAATCGGCCGCGTCCGAGTTGGCGGCGATCACGCAATGGTTCATCGCGACGTTGGTCGAGCCTTGCAGGTTGACCGCAGCGGATGCATGAGGATCGAGCGCAAGTACGCAGGCCTGCGCACCGGGCACGATCTTGACCATGGTGGAGCGCGAGGCTTGCCAGGGGGGCAGGGCGCTGATGAAGCTGGGACGGCTGATGCTGGACGAAAGCGAAATATAGTAGGCGCTGGGGCCGCCGCTGGCGGCGCTCGAGAGGGCTGCGACGCTTCCCGAATATTCCTGCTGGTCGGCGGCGCGCATATTGGCCGTGAAGAAGTTCTGGCCGAGTTGCTGCATGTCGCCAGCCGCCATGCCGGCATAATATTTTGTCCCGATGGCGAGTCCCGCCGCGTCCAGCGAGTTCTGCAAGTGGTCGGCGTCGTCGCTCGTGCCCACCAGATCGATCGCGCCGGCCACGCCAAGCATCAGCGGCAGCATCGCGATCACCGTGGTCAGCGCGAAATTGCCGCGCTCCGAAGCCCAGAAGTCTTTCAACACGACAGCGCCCCTCGTCAGATCAGTACCAGGTACTACAGCAGGGGTTTCTACGTATTGTTTTACGAAACGCTAAAATTAAACCGATCACCTGGACGGAAGGCCTGCCACGGCCCCTATCCAGCATGCTCCGCGCGCAGCGCTGTCTTGATCCGTTCCAGCGCCGCATCGCCGCCGGCGGCCAGTTCGTCGGCGATGCGGGCGAGATCATCGTCGGCCTTGCGGTGCTTGCTGCCCCAGGCGCCGAGCGTGGCCAGCACCGGCAACAGGTCGATACCGGCCTCGGTCAGCCGGTAGATCGCCTTCAGCCCGTGGGTCGGGTCGTCGCTGCGGGTGAGAATGCCTTCGTCCTGCAGCGTCTGCAGCCGCTCGGCCAACGTACGCGAGGAAATGCCTTCATCCGATTGCAGGAACTCGCGAAAATGCTTTTTCCCGGCGAAGACCAAGTCGCGGATGATAAGCAGCGTCCAGCGGTCGCCGAGCAGTTCGAGCGACAGGTTGATCGGGCAGCCGGATCTTTCGCGCGTCGACATGTCTATGGTTCCCTTTCTAAATCACTTTACTATTGACATCATTTTGGTTTCGCGTCAATGGTTCCAGAAGTAAACCACTTTGGCGATTGAGACGAGGAGCACATCCAGACATGAAAAAGCTGATCCTTCAGATGCAGATATCGGTCGACGGTTTCGTCGGCGCCAATGAGGACCATGACTGGCAGCTCTGGGAATGGGGCGACGACAATGGCTGGGACGCCGAACTGAAGCGGGACTTCAATGCCGTGTTCGCCGGCATCGACACCATCCTGCTCAGCCGAAAGATGGCCGAGGAGGGCTATCTCACCCATTGGGGCAATGCGGCGCGGAAATATCCGGCCGATCCGTTCTACGCCTTCGCCCGGCGCATCGTCGAGGCGCACAAGGTGGTGCCGAGCGACAGGCTCAAGGCCTCGCGATGGGAACGCACGACGGTGGTGAGCGGCGACCTGCCGCGTGAGGTCGCGGCGCTGAAGGCCGGCGAGGGCGGCGACATCGCCGTCTTCGGCGGCGCCGGTTTTGCTTCCTCGCTGATCGCGGCCGGGCTGGTCGACGAGTGCCAGCTGTTCGTCAACCCGGCCGTGCTGGGCGCGGGCCGCCGCATCTTCGACCAGGGCGGTTTCGGGAAGCTGCGGCTGCTCGCCTCGAAGGCCTATGCCTGCGGCATGGTGGTCAGCCGCTACGCGCCGGCGGGGTGACCGGGGGGCTGTGGCCGGTCAACCCGGTTCGGTTTTGCCTTACAAGACCGGTCTCGGCAAAGCCCGGAATGGCCGCTCCGCGAGGTTGTTACCTGGCGAGGAAATCCGTGATCAGCTTGACGGTGGCGTCAGGGTTTTCTTCCATGATCCAATGGCCTGAGGCGGGCACGATGGCTCCGGTCACGTCGCTGGCGACGAAGCGCAGAATGTCGGCCTGGCTCGTGCCGGCCGATTTCTCGGCGCCCACCGCCAGCACCGGCATTGTCAGCTTGCCGCCGCTGGCCAGCATCGCCTGGTTGTCGATGGCATCCTGGTCGAATGCCTTGAATTGCTCGAAGGCGTCATGCATGGCGTGCGGCCGGGCATAGAGCTTCGCGTAATGGACGCGCGTCGCCTCGTCGATCTTCTTCGGGTCGGCTGACAGTTCGTTGTAGAAGCGATCGAGATAGATGCGCTCGCGGCCCTTGACCAGCCGTTCCATGTCGGGGCCGCGGAAGTTGAAGTGCCACAAAAGCGGGCTCTGCTTGATCTTGTCCCAGTCGCCAATGCCCGGCAGCGGCGCGTCGATGACGACCCATTTGGTGATGCGCTTCGGATATTGCGCGGCCAGCGCGTAGCCGACCATGTTGCCGATGTCGTGCGTCACCAGATCGGCCTTGTCGATCTTCAGCGCATCCATCACGCCGGCGATGTCGACCGCCTGGTTTTTCTTGGTATAGCCGCCGTCGGGATGCGCCGAAAGGCCCATGCCGCGCAGGTCGGGCACGATCACCGTGTGATCCTTCATCAACCTTATCGCTGCCGCTCCCCACATGTCTCCCGTATCGGCAAAGCCGTGCAGCAGCACGACCGCCGGGCCTTTTCCGCCAACCCGCACATGCAGGCTGGTGCCGTTGGTCTCGATCGTCTGCGTCTTGAAACCGGCCGGAAAGGGGACCACGCGGGCCGAAGCTGGAACGCTCATTGCCAACAGACCAAGGACGATGACCAAAGGACGAAACATACCATACTCCCGCCGAGATTTTGTTTGCGGCCGCCATATCGCGGCCTTGCCAACTATGACACCATGTCCTTGATTTCGTTAGGCGACGGTCGCCTGATTGTGAATTCGGGAAAGCCGAACAATGCTGAAGCTCGAATCCGCTGCCGCCTTTGTCGCCGTCGCGGAATCCGGTTCGATCACCGAAGCGGCCAGGCGCATGGCGCTGTCGAAATCGGTCATCAGCGAGCGGTTGTCGGAACTTGAGCGCAGCCTCGGCACGAAGCTGCTCGATCGCACGACGCGCAAATTGTCCATCACCGAGGCGGGGCGCAGTTTCTACGAACGCGCCAAGCGCATCATGCAGGAGGTGGCCGATGCCGGCGCCGAAGTCGCGGAGCGCCGGGGCGAACTTGCCGGGCCGCTCAGGATAGCGGCTCCAACCAGTTTCGGCATCCTGCATCTCGGCCCGGCGCTGTATGGCTTCCTGGCCAAGCATCCGGGGATCGAACTGACGCTCGATCTCGATGACCGCTTCGTCAGCATAGTGGCCGAGGGCTATGACGCCATTTTGCGTCACGGGCCGGTCGTCGAGGACGGACCTGTCATCGTCAAGAAACTGGCTTCCAGCCGCCGCTCTCTGGTGGCTTCGCCGGACTATCTCGAGCGGTTCGGACGGCCCGCGACGATCGAGGACCTGAAACGCCACAAGGGCATCATCTTTTCCATCCGGGGTGCCGCCGACTGGCGGTTCAAGATTTCGCGGCGGCTGGTGACGATCCGCCCGGAAACCGCGCTGCGCGTCAACAATGGGATTCTGATGCGCGATGCCGCGCTTGCCGGCCTCGGCCTGGCGCTGCTGCCCGCATACTTCATCCAGAAGGAGCTTGCCGACAACCGACTGGCGGTCGTCGATGTCGGTGCCGAGCCGGAAGGAGCCACCATCTACATCGCCTGTCCCGAGGACCGGCGCGGGTCCGCCAAACTGCGCGCGCTCATCGCATGGCTGCACGATGTCTTCGGCGATCCGCCCTATTGGGAGGCGTGAGCCTGCACTCAGGTGGCATCATGAAAAATGATGCCAACGGTGTGGCGCATGCCTGAGCGCAGGCGGCTGACGCCGTGGCGCAGATTGACGCGGTAGTTGCCCTTCGTACCCTGCACCGGCCGATTGTGGACGGCGAAGGCGACGGCGTCGCCCTGGCGCAGCGGCACCACCTCGACCCGGCTCTGCATGCGCGGCCGCTGCTCGGTCAGCGCGAACTCGCCGCCGGTGAAATCCTTGCCCGGCTCCGAAAGCAGGATCGCGACCTGCAGCGGGAAGGCGAGATCGCCATAGAGATCCTGGTGCAGGCAGTTGAAGTCGCCGGGCACATATTGCAGCAGAAGCGGCGTCGGCCTGACCTGTCCGGCGGCATGGCACTGGTCGAGAAATTCGGCATGCGTCGCGGGATAGCGCATCGCGATCCCCATGCGCTCGTTCCACCGGTTGGCGACCTCGGCCAGCCGTGGATAGAGTGCGGTGCGCAGGCCGCCGATCAGGTCCGGCAAGGGATAGCGGAAGTAGCGGTATTCGCCCTTGCCGAAACCGTGCCTGGCCATGTGGATGTGACTGCGGAAATGTTCTTCCTGCGGATAGAGGCCGGCGATTTGCCGGCACTCCTGCGGTGACAACAGTTTTTGCATCACCGCGCAGCCGAAGCCGTCGAGTTCTGCGGCAAGGGCCGGCCAGTCGTAGCCGGCGATGCGTGTATGCGCCGCTTCGACCGCGGCTGTGGCCACCTTGGCGTGGGCGTTCATGTCGCGGCCTCCCTGTCGAGCAAAGCGCGCTTGCGCTCGACGCCCCAGCGGTAGCCGGACAGCGTGCCGTCGGCGCGCAGGACGCGGTGGCAGGGAATGCCGAGCGCGATCGCGTTGGCGGCACAAGCCGTCGCCACGGCGCGGGCACCATCGGGCAGGCCGAGGCGCCGGGCAAGGGCCGTATAGGTGATGGTGGCACCGCACGGGATGGTGCGCAGCACCTCCCACACCCTTTGCTGGAAAGGCGTGCCGTGGCGCATATCGAGCGGCAGGTCGAGGCCGGCGGCCGGCGTCTCGATGAAGCGCGCGATTGCCGCGAGGTCGTCGCGCAGGGCGGCTCCGTCCTCGGCCAGCATCCTGCCGGGGAAGCGGTCGGCGAGATCCTGCTCCAGTGTTTCTGCGTCGGAGCCGATCAGGATGGCGCAGACGCCGATGCGGCTGCGCGCCGCCAGGATGGTGCCGATCGCGGATTCGCCGATGGCGTAGGCGATGGTGGCGAGGGTGGCGGCGTCAAAGGGTGCCGCCGGCACGTCGGTTTGCATGAGGTTCATTGCCTTCACTCCTTCTGTGTGGCTGACCTTAGACGTCCGCTTTGCGTCTCTCACTCCGATGCTTGCTTTCAAATTCGAATCTCGGGGTCTGGGGACGAGCGGTGAAAAGGTAAGTGCCGCAGGTGCTGAGTATATTCACGCGACCCGCGTGACAGAGACTTCGCCGAGCACGAAAACCTCGCCTGACGGCAGCCGCAATTCGGTCTCGCCTTTCGGCCCGTGGCGCAACTCGGCCTTGCCGGCATCGACAAGCCCGCCGATGGCGGCCAACACCTGTGATTTCGCGTCCTCGCGGCGAACGGCAGCGCTGCCGGGAGGCTGGATGTTCGCACCGGCGGCGGAAGAGCTTGCCATCGTGCGCATCGCCGGTCGTCAGCCCCGCGAAGACCGGCGGGCGTTGTCGGCTGCTTTCATCGACCCGCCGGCCTCCCGCTCGAGCAGCGCGCGTTTGCGCTCGGCGCCCCAGGCATAGCCTGACAGGGCCCCGTCCTTGCGGATCACGCGATGGCAAGGAATGGTTATGGCATGCGCGTTGGCGGCGCAGGCGGCCGCGATGGCACGGGTCGCCTTCGGCGCACCAATGCGCTGTGCGATCTCGGCGTAGGATATGGTGCCGCCGACCGGGATATCCCGCAAGGCCTGCCAGACGCGCTGCTGGAAGGCGGTGCCGCGCACGTCGAGCGGCAGGTCGAGACCGAGTGCCGGCGCCTCGACGAAACCGACGACGCGGGCGACCAGCGCCTCGTAGTCGCGGTCGCCGCCGATCAGCCGCGCCTTGGGGAAACGGTCCTGCAGGTCGCGCACCAGCGCGTCCGGGTCGTCGCCAAGCAGGATCGCGGCGACGCCTTTTTTGCTCGATGCGACCAGGATGGCACCGAGCGAGGATTCGCCGACGGCGAAGCGGATGTCTTCGTTGGCGCCGCCGGCGCGGTAGCGCGTCGGCGTCATGCCGAGCATGCCGGTCGATTTCTCGTAGAAGCGCCCGCTCGAATTGAAACCGGCATCGTAGATCGCGGCTGTCACGCTGACGCCGTCTTCCAGGCTTCGGCGGACCCGGGCGGCACGGCGCGCGGCGGCATAGTCCTTCGGTGTCAGTCCGGTGATCGCCCTGAAGACGCGATGGAAGTAGCCGGGGCTGCGGCCGGCCGCGACAGCCAGCTGGTCAAGCGAGGGTTCTTCCTCGCTGTCCTCGATCATGCGGCAGGCCTTGGCGACCATCGCGGCGTTGCCGGCATCGATCGACGGGCCATCCGGGTTGCAGCGGCGGCAGGCGCGGAAGCCGGTCGCCTTCGCCTGGGCCAGCGTGTCGTGCAGCTGCACATTCCTGGAGTTGGCACGCCGCGATGGACAGGAGGGCCGGCAATAGACGCCGGTGGTCGCCACCGAATACCAGAATTTGCCGTCAGCCGACTTGTCGCGCCTGACGATCAGCCCCCAGCGCGGATCATCGGCCACCGGCAGCGGCGCGGATTTCAGCTCTCTTTGAAGCGTGATGAACATGGCGCCATTGAAGCCGCCAAGGGCTGGCTCCGCCACCCGTTTCCTGCCAAGAGCCGCAGGATCGCTGAGGCTCGCCTCGCTCCTATGCCGCCCGCTTGGGCTCCACCGCGAACGGGCTTAGCCCAAGCCAGGCCTGCATCTTCATGCCGATCGCCTGATCGCCGGTCAGGGCCACCTTCGCGCCGGCCTTCTCGACGGTGAGCAGCCCCATCCAGATCGCCGTCATCGTGTAGAGGTCCGTGGAGACATAGAGGTCGACGTCGAAACCCGGATCGTACCAGCACAGATCGACCTCGCCGTGCTTCTCGACGATCAGCCACCACGAGCGTTTGGACGCCGGAAGCTCCTGATACAGGAATTGTATCACCGTGCGCCCCTCGGGCAGCGGCGAGGGGTTCAGGTTGCGCCGCATGTCCCACATCAACAGCGATGGATCGAGGTTCTTGAGCGACAGCCGGGACTCCACCCATTTCTGTCCCCAGAAGCCCATTGCCTCGACGACCGGGCGCAAATCCCGGCCGGCTTCGGTCAGCCGATAGTCGAAAATCCCCTTCTCGCCCTGGACCTCCTTGCGCTCGACGATGCCGGCGAGTTCAAGCTCCTTCAGCCGTTGCGACAGAAGGGTTGGCGACATTTTGGGGACGCCGCGGCGCAGTTCGTTGAAACGGGTGGAACCCGCCACCAGTTCGCGCATCAGCACCATCGTCCAGCGGGTGCACAGCACCTCGGCGGCCATCGACAGCGGGCAGAACTGTTTGTATCCGTGCTGGACCATGGTCGACGTCCCTCCCTCGAACCTGGGCGCAACATTAGGCTCTCGTGAAGGAAGCGGCCAGTACGGAAACTGTACTGGCCCGGTACAGATCGCGGACTGGTTGGCGCGGGCCCGGTCATGCGAGCCCTTTGGCCGGTTGCACGGGATCCCCCTGTGCGCCGCAACCAGGAGACTACCCATGACCGCATACGTCATTGCAGACATCAAGGTGAAGGACCCGAAGTGGGTGCCGGCTTACGCCGCCTCGGTGCACGACCTCGTCCACAAGCATGGCGGCAGATATCTGTCGCGCAGCGGCAATGTGAAGACGCTTGAAGGCAAGCCGCTCGACACCACGCTGATCGCGCTGATGGCCTTCCCGTCGGAAGCAGCGGCACGCGCCTTCGCCAACGATCCTGCCTATGCGCCTTTCGTTTCGGCGCGTCAGGATGGCAGCGACAGCCGCTTCCAGCTGATCGACAACACCGATCTGGCCGGAACGATCCCGTATCTGCCGAAGGGATGATCCTTCCCGGTATTTCTTGCACCCTATCCGGGATCACCAAGCAACAACAGCCACAGCGCTTGCCTGTCGGGCCTCCGTATTTCCGGCGGCCGGCCCGCTGTGCATTTTCAGGAAGAATGGAATGAGCATGACAATGAACTTTCGCAACAGGCTCTTCATGGCCGCGGCCGCGGCCATGCTGTGCGCCTGCACCGGCGTCGCGCAGGCGCATCAGGAGGCGGCTGAAGCCACGTCCGGTCCCAATCCGCTGGCCGACAAGGTGCGGGCAGCGAACAGCCGGTTTCTCGACGTCAGGGCGGCTACGGCCGAAGGCTATGCGCCCATTCCCTGCGCCAGCGGCATCACCGGCGGCGCCATGGGCATCCACTACGTCAACGGCCAATACCTGAAGGACGACAAGATCGACATCGCCCGTCCTGAAGCCGTGATGTACGAGCCGATGGCCGACGGCACGCTGAAGCTGGTGGCGGTCGAATACATCACCTCCAAGGGTCCGGCATCGCTGGAAGGACAGCTGTTCAACTTCAACAGCGCCCCCAACCGCTATGGCCTGGGCGAGTTTTACGAACTGCATGTCTGGGCCTGGAAAGGCAACCCGACCGGCACCTTCGCCGACATGAACCCGAAAGTGTCGTGCGAACACGCGATGGCGCCAAGCCAGTAAGCCGGCAGGGTCGGGCGGCGCCGATGCCGCCCGGCCGTTGTCCGAAGTTCCGTCGACTTTTGTCGATCACCGCCGGCATCAGTCATGCGGCGAAGCGGATGATTTCTCGCCGCCGCTGACGATGTCAGACTGGCCTGGTCATCGCGATACGGGTTCGGGCATTGGCAGCCCGATCCCGATGATCTCCCTTTTCCTTTGCGGCAGAGCGAAACGCCCGGTCAGGTACCAGAGCATGGACACGACCACGATCGAGAGATAGCCATCCACCGCATAATGCCAGCCGGTGTAGACCGAGCCGAACAGGATGAGTGCCGCAAAGCACCAGCCGGCGACGGCCCAGCGGCGGCCGAAACCGCTGAGGAAGAAGGCGTTGAGCGTGGCGATGGCGACATGCATGCTTGGCATCGCGGTGATGCCGGTGCCTAACTGGGATCTGCCGCTCTCATGTGCGTCGAGCAGATAGTTGGCGGCGAATCTTACCGGCAAGGCATGCGGGTCAGCCATCAGCGCGGCCAGCACCCCGGCAAATCGGTCGTCGCCGTAGAACCGCTCGTAGAATATCGGCCCGGTGGACGACAGTGTGATTGCAAGAACGGTGCCGCATACCAGCATGGTGAGCGCGAATGCCCAGAGGTAGCGGAGGCGCCGGGCGGGATCGTTCCAGAAGGCGACGAAGAGCACGACGCCGAACCATTGCATGAACCACCAGGACATGTAGGCCTCGAAAACCAGCATGGAGGCGGGCTCTGAAACGATGCTGTGCGTCCATACCCAAGGATCGATGCCGTGCAGCGAAAGATCGATTTCGGCCAGCTTGGGATCGGCATAGTAGGGCACGATCTCCGGTATGGTGATCCTGAACGCCGTGAAAGCGGTGATGCCGAGAAAGAACAAGAGGACGACCCGCGCTGCCCCCGGCCCACGTTCCTTGAGCATGTGCACCATGAACTCTATTGGCCTTGCCCCACCTAATATCAGGGCCGCCAGTCCGAGACCAACCACCAGGAGAACCGGCAGCACGCTGAGGAATGTCCCGAAATACTGTATGGACAGCCGCAGGTAACGCTCCGGCCGAAGGCAAACCGCCGTCAAAACATAGGCCAGACACAAGGCCGTCAGCAGCCAGCCGCTCCTGGTTGCTACGCTATCCAGGCCAAGAAGGACACCGGAGCGACCATCCTCGCCGCTCCGCCCGGTCTGCATGCTCATCGAAGGACGCCCCGTCAGCCGCTTAAAACCCGATTACTATTTCACATGCTATGTATTACCGGTTGGTTACACTTTGTTCAAAGTAAATCCTCGAGATATTAGATGTTTATAATACATTATTTGTTTTCAAGAATTTGTTGACCAAGATGCAGCACGTCCGCTTCACCTGTGAAGGCGGACCACCGCCGCGACGGCGATGGCCCTTCGATCAGGCGGGCTTGATGAGGCCGAGCTGGGTGAGGGCGGCGACGCCGTCATCGAGGCCGATTTCCTCGACGATCCTGCCGTCGATCACCTTCAGCACGGTGGTGCCGGTGAAGCGCATGGCGCGGCCGGTGGCGGCGGGGAGCGAGCCGGCGAGGAAATCGCCGAAGGCTGGGCCGGTATGCGTGCCGCCGCCCTCCCACTGGCCGACGACATAATCGCCCTCGGCAATGAGATCGGCGGTCGCCCAGAAGTTGAGGTCCGGGAAGGCGGCGCGGAAATCGGTCATGAAGGCCTTGATGTCGTCGCGGCCCCGGCGCGGCTCATGCAAGGAATATTTGAGCAGCATGTCGGGTGCCGCGATGTCGTCGACGACGGACAGATCGCAGGTTTCACCCCAGAAGTCGGTGAACCAGCGGACGACGACCGCCTTGTTGTCTTCCTGTTTGGTCATTGCGAGGTCCTTTATGGTGTTTGGCAGGGATCGGCGGTTTTCGCCGACCCGGGATAAGCGATAAGGCCATCCCGGACCCGCAAAACTCCGGTTCTTGCCCGCCAATCGAAAGCCAATGACGGCGGGCCGGCGGACGGCGAGGCGCCTATTTTCATCTCCCGCGAGGCCGAGTAACGGTTTCTTCTCTGGTTCTGCGGCAGATTGTCCGATGGTGGGGGCGGGCGAAGCAGGACATGGCGCGTCAGGACAAGAAAAATCGTAGCGGAGCATTCTGGGCCAAAGCGCTGGAGCGCGCCCATCTCGGGGTCTGGGACTGGGATCTGCGCACCAGCGACTGCTTCTATTCGGCCACCTGGGCGCGGATGCTTGGCTATGACGAGGATGAACTTGCCAATACCAGCGACCTGTGGCTGCAACTCACCCATCCCGACGACCGCGAGCGGGCGCTGGCCAGCGGCGACCGCCATATTGCCGGACTGACCGATACCATCGAGACCGAACTCCGGCTGAAGCACAAGCAGGGCCACTGGGTGTGGGTGCTCGACCGCGGCGGCATCGTCGAGCGCGGCGCGGACGGGCAGCCGCTGCGGCTGATGGGCGTGCAGACCGACATCTCGAAGCAGAAAGCGGCCGAAGCCGCGCTCGAACAGGTCAATGTGCGCTTCCGCCTGGCGCTCGCCGCCAGCGGCACCGGCATCTGGCATTTCGACATCGCCACCAATAAGAGCTATTGGGACGCCCGCACCAGGGACATATTCGGCCTTGTCGCCGATATCGACGAGGTGCCGGGCGACCTCTGGCACAGCTATCTGCACCCCGACGACAAGGAAGCCACCGAGCGCGCCCACCGGGCTCCGCTCGAAACGGACGGCGTCATCGCCAATCAATATCGCATCATCAGGCGCGACGGTGAGATCCGCCATATCGAATCGCTGGTGCGGTTCATTGCCGCCGCGGGTGCCGCCGGCCAGATCCTCGGCACGGTGCGCGACATCACCGAGGACAAGCTGCGCGAACAGGAGCTTGCCTTCGCCGCCCGTCACGACGCGCTGACCGGCCTGTGGAACCGCGCCGCCTTCGACAGGCTGCTCGCCGACCACATCGCCACGGGCGTGCCGCTGGCGGTGTTCTATGTCGATCTCGACTACTTCAAGGCGCTCAACGACTTCGCCGGCCACGCGGCTGGTGATCTGGCGCTGAAGAGCGTCGCGGCGGGCATTGGCCGCTGCTTGCCGCCCTCGGCGCATGCGGCGCGGCTCGGCGGCGACGAGTTTGCCCTGCTGGTGCCCAATTGCGACGCGGCGCGAGCCGAGCCATTGGCCGTCGCCATCCTGGCGGCCGTGCGCGGCGCCGATCTCGGTCTTGCAGCGACCTCGCGGCGGCTCGCGGCAAGCATCGGCATCGCGATCGTCGACGATCACGCCACCACGGTGGCCGACGCGCTGGCCTGCGCCGACGACGCCTGCTACGCGGCCAAGGCCGCGGGGCGCGACCGCTTCGCGGTGTTTTCGGCCGAGGCGGCCTCGGGCGGCCTCAACGCGGCGCGGCTCGCCGCCGACACGGTCGACGCCATGGATGACGGCCGGCTGAAACTGTTCGGCCAGGAGATCCACCGGCTGGGCCGGCCCTGGCAGGAAAGCCGCCATGTCGAGGTGCTGGCGCGGCTGGCCGGGCGCGGCGGCAAGCTCATCCCGCCCAGTGAATTCATCCCGGCGGCCGAGCGCTTCGGCATTGCCGCCAGGCTCGATCGCTGGATCATCCGCACGGCGCTCTCGCTGCATGGCGCGGCGATGAAGTCCGGCGCGATCACGCTTGGCTTCAACCTGTCGGCGCAAACGCTGAGCGATCCCGGTCTGTGGGACTTCGTCGACAGCATCATCGAGGAAACCGGGGCGCCGCATTCCGGCATCGGCTTCGAGATCACCGAAACCGCGGCCGTCACTAATTTCGACGCCGCCGAGGCGTTCGTGCGCAAGGCGCGCGAGCGGCGATGCCGTGTCAGCCTCGACGATTTCGGCGCCGGCATGAGCTCGTTCGAGTATCTCAGGCGCTTTCCGGTCGATGCCATCAAGATCGACGGCTCCTTCATCGAGCATATCGCCGAGAGCCGCTTCGACCGCGAGATCGTCTCAGCCATAGCAGGCATTGCCCGCGGCGTCGGCTGCGGCGTCGTGGCCGAGAAGATCGAGCAACCGGAGACGCTCGACGTCCTGCAGGCCATGGGGGTCGATTTCGGCCAGGGGTTCCTGCTGCACCGGCCTGAACCGCTGGAGCAGATCGTTATGCGCGCGACCAGGCCGGCAAGCAGGGCGCTCACCCGCAAGGCGTCATGATCATAAGGGTTGCCGCACCGTCGTTTGCGGGAACTCCAGCGCGCCTGCCTCGGGGCACCTGTGCTGGGCTTCAGCCACCATCTCGATCAGCAGGTCGAGGGCCTCGCAGGCCGAGCGGCTCGTCCCGTCATTGCCGCGCAAATAGTGGTAGGCGCGTTCGAGATGGATACGGGCGGCCGAAAAATCGCTGGTCAATGGTTCCTCCATTACCTCGCCCTAATATACCTTGGCCCAACTGGTGGAACGCGGGGTAAATATCCACAGGCGGTTTTTATTTAAATGCGGGAAGGAGCTTTGGCGAAGGGCACGGCAGCTTGGCTGCCGCGCTGTCAGGAGCGAGGTTGCCTGGTCTTTGCGAGCGTTTCCTGCGCGACTAGACTGCGGCTCTTCTTGCCCGAGGTGGTGCCATGATCGTCCAGGCCTGCATCAACGGCGCGCGTCCGCGTGATTTCCATCCAGCGCTGCCGCTGACGGCGCGAGCGATGGCCAGCGACGCCGCGGCCTGCGTCGCCGCCGGTGCGGCCGAACTGCACATCCATCCGCGCGGCGGCGACGGGCGCGAAAGCCTGGCCGTCGACGCGACGGTTCTTGCGGTGCGCGGCGCCTGTCCCGGCACCTTGACAGGCGTGTCGACCGGCGCCTGGATCGAAAACGACATCGCGCGCACCCGCGAGGCAATCGCCGGCTGGCGCGAACTGCCAGACTATGCCTCGGTCAATCTCTCCGAAGCCGACGCGCCGGCCGTGATGGAGTTGTTGCGCCAACGCGGCGTCGGCATCGAGGCCGGTCTTGCCACGACGGCGGATGCCGAGCGTTTTGTCAGCCTTGCCGGCCACGACAGGGTGCTGCGCATCCTGATCGAGATCGACATGCAGGACCTGGCCGCCGCGCTCGACGAGGCGCAGGGCATCGCGGCAGTACTCGAGCGCGCCGAAGTGCGGCGGCCGATCCTGCTGCATGGCGTCGATACCACGGTCTGGCCGTTCGTCGAGCTTGCGCGCCGGAAGCGTTGGTCGACGCGAGTCGGGCTGGAAGACGGCAAGACGCTGGCGGATGGCAGCACGGCGAAGGACAATGCGGAAATCGTGGCGGCCGCGGTAGCGGTATTTCGCGGCGACGCTCGATGAAGCCAGCAGGCGGCAGGCGCCGTCAGACACTTGCCAGGCCTTGGCCATGGGCCGATCGGGACACCGATTGAGGTTCTTCCGCTAGCTGGGTTCCCCCTCGGGCGCGGAAAGCCGCAGCAGCAGCGCGATGAGCGCAATCACCGGCGGCACGGCGAAGCACCAGATGTTGGCGAAGGCATAACCGAGAGCGGCGGCCGCGCAGCCGGCGGCGAATACGGCGACCGCCGCAGCCATGCGCTTGAGGCGCGCCACAATAGCCGGCCGGGCGTCCGGGACCACGCCGCCGATGAGGTCCCCGAGATCGATCATGATCTGGGTGGTGGTGCCGGTCATCAGCGTCGAGGGCGGCGCGGCGGCCAGATGGACCCGATGCACCGCGTTCTGGATCGCCATCGCGGCGACCAGCACCATGCCGGTGAGGATCGCGGCGGCGCTGTCGCCGCTGGCAAAGGGGCCAAACCGGATCGCGAGCGCGGCCCCGATGACAAGCAGCGCCAGCTTGGCTGCCAAGAGCACGCCGAGCGCCGGTCGTCCGCGCCTGCGCAAGCGCTCGCCGGCAAGCCGGGTCAGGATGACCACGACGCAGAACACCGGCAGCGCCAGGAGCTTCGCCAGCACGCCTGAAATGCCGAGTACCAACGAGGCACCCAGGGTGACGAAATTTCCCGTCACATGCGCAGTGAACAGGCCCTGCAGCGCCAGGAAGCCGGCCGTGTCGACATAACCGCCATTGAGACTCAACAACAGCGGCAAAGTGGGTTTCATGGCGGCGGCCTCGCGTCCGGGGATCAGACAGCGTCTCATATCCCGGCGCAGCGTTCCACCTCCATGCGGCGCCTCGGTCTTCGCGGACGCCGGGCGCATCCCGTCACGCGTCACGGGATAGAAGCCACTTGAGGAACAATTGAAATGAGGGCACGTTCAGGGAGGGGTGCGGGAGGAATGTGTCCAACTGTTTCGGAGCTCTCGCATGTCGCTGTCCGGCACGACAACCCGCTACGGAGGCCTCGCCCAGGCATTGCACTGGCTGACGGCATTACTGGTGCTCATTGCCTTCCTGGTCTCGGCTGGTGGCCCGCCGGAGCGCGTCTATTCGGCGGCCAGGGCGTCGACGCTGCAGTTGCACGAGTCGCTCGGCTTCGCCGTTTTCTGTCTGCTGGTCATTCGCCTGGTCTGGCGCCCGTTCGACCGTATTCCCGAAGCCCCGGCCATGCCCACCTGGATGGAGGTCGCCTCGAAGGCAACGCACTGGGCGCTCTACGTGCTGTTGTTCGCGGTCCCGGCGACCGCCATGCTCGGTGCATGGTTCGGCGGCCACCCGGTGACGGTCTACGGCCTGGGCGCGATCGGTCCGTTTTCCGGCACCTGGGGCGCTCCGCTGGCGGAGATCCATGGCACGCTTGGCGATATCATCATGTGGCTCGCCGGCCTGCATGCAGCCGCGGCCATCTTCCATCACGTCTTCCTCCGCGATCGCGTGCTGAGCCAGATGGTGCCGGGCCTGCCCGATCCATCGTCCGGGCAGAAGTGGCTGAACGCGGCCAATCGAGAATGATCCGGATCGCCTGATCCACCACAGGGTGCATGCAGCGCCAGGAAGCCGGCCGTGTCGACATGGCGGTGATTGAAGCTCAACAGCAGCGGCAAAGTTAGTCTCGCGTCCGGGAGATCTCATATCCCGGCGCGGCTTCCACCATCCCGGAGCGCCGCGTAGGCAAGTTTCTGAAACAGGGCCGATTGTTATTTCAGCAACATGTCGTGGAAATGAAGCAGCTTTTGGAAGTTGATCGAATCTGACATATGGATTCTGCTATTGCAGAAATTGAGGATGTTTCTGAAATATGGATTTTGCCAGCCTATAGATTGGGACGTGAGGCTGTCTGAAGGCAGCAGTTCGATTTCCTACCCAGATCACAGCCGCAAGATTGTCGCGATCGCCTGGTCGACCACGGGGTGCATGCCGCTCGCCTGGAAGGAGAGGCGGTTGCCGGAGCCGATATTGCTGGTCATGGCGATGGTGAGGTCCGATCCGGGATCGTGCAGCATGACGGCGACATAGCCCGGAATGCTGCCCTGGTGACCGTAGAAGGCGCGGCCGGCATAGGCGCTCTGGAACATGCCGGCGCCGGTCTCGCGCATGCGGGTGCCGGGGAAGCTTGCGGGAACGCGGTGTTCGAACATCTCCGCGAAGAAGGGCGGCGACAACAGCCTGCCGGAGAACAGGCCGCGCATGAAACCCACCATGTCGGATGGCGTCGACACCATGTCGCCGCAGCCATAGGCGGCGGAGAACGGGAAGGAGTCGGAAGAATCCTGCAGTTCGTTGGAATAGGGCAGCACGCCGTCCATGCGCCACATCTCGCCGCCCGAGGCGATATCGGTGGGCGCATCCGGCGCCGGCGGCGGGCGGTGGTAGTAGCCGCGCACCATCGACTTTTCCGGAAAGGCTTCGGTCGCCGGCGACCAGGTGTTGTCCAGGCCGAGCGGCTGCAGGATCGCGCTCCTGACATAGGCGCCGAGCGACTGTCCGGAAACGGCCTCGATCACCATGCCGGCCAGCACATAGCCGGTATTGTTGTAGACGGCCGGGCCGCCTGGCGCCTTCTGCTTGTCGGAGGCGAAGGCGATGTCGACCAGTTGTCGGGGCGTCCACTGCCGGGTCGGATCCATCGGAATGTAATATTCGAATTCCGGCAGGCCGCTGCGATGGTTGATCAGCTGGCGCACCGAAATGTCTTTCGCCCCCGGCAGGTCCGGGAACCAGGCGGCGATCGGCGCGCCGAGATCGAGCTTGCCGGTCTCGGCGAGCTTGACGAGTGCCGCGGCGACGAAGGTCTTGGTGCAGCTGCCGATCTTGAACAGCTGGTTCGGCGCGACGGCGACATTGTGCTGCCGGTCGGCGAGGCCGGCCGCGAGGGCTGTTGGCGCCGTGCCGGCGAGGGCATAGGCCAGCGAGGCACCCACCGCGCCATCGGCGAGGTAGCGGTTGAGAAGGGCGGTTAGGTTTTCACGCATGGTGGTCTCGCTTGTCATTTCGTTCTTCCCTTCTCCCACAAGGCGAGAAGGAAGAAGATGCATCCTACTCCGCCATGTCGACGGCGGCGAAATTCTGTCGGCCGAAGGGGTCGAGCACGTAGTTGAGCACGCTCTTGCGGATCGGGATCGCCACCACCGAATGGGCGATCGGCGCCACCGGCACCTCGTCCTTCAGGATCGCCTGCGCCTTCCCGTAGATCGCCGCGCGTTGCTTCGGGTCGGCGGCGACGCGGCCTTCATCCAGCAGTTTTTCGAAGTCCTTGTCGCACCAGCGCGAGCGGTTGGAGCCGCCCTTCACGCCGTCGCAGGACAGGAGATAGCTCAGCATGTTGTCGGGATCGCCATTGTCGCTGCTGCCGCCGAGCAGAAACGCGTCCTGTTCGCCCGCCGCGGTGCGTTTGAGATATTCGCCCCATTCGAAGCTGACGATCTCGGACTGGACGCCCACCTTCGCCCAGTCGGCCTGGATCATCTCGGCCATGCGCTTGGCGTTGGGGTTGTAGGGGCGCGACACCGGCATCGCCCAGAGGCTGATCTTGAGGCCGCTTTCGTGGCCGGCTTCCTTCAGCAGTTTTTTGGCACCGTCGGGATCATAGTCGATGCCGGCATCGGTGACGGCGCCGAGCTGCGCCGGCGGCACGACGCTGCCGGCCACGGTGCCGGCGCCGGCATAGACGGCCTCGACGATCGCCTTGCGATCGATGGCCTTGGCCAGTCCGGTGCGCACGCGCTTGTCGCCCAACGGCTGGTGTTCGACATTGAAGCCGAGGATGCCGATGTTCTGGCCCTTGAGGTCGAGCACGGTGATGTCGGGATCATTGCGCAGGTCGGCGACCGCGCTTGGCGGCGGCGGGGCGGCGACCTGACATTCGTTGGCCTTGATGCGCTCGACGCGGGTGGTCGGCTCGGGCGTTATGGCGAAGACCAGCGTGTCGATCTTAGGCGCGCCGCGCCAGTAATTTTTGTTGGCGGCATAGCGGACCTGGCTGTCGGGCACATATGCCTGAAGCACGAACGGCCCGGTGCCGACCGGCATGCTGTCGATCAGCTCCGGCGTGCCGGCCGCGACCATCTTCTCAGTCTGCTCCAGCGACAGGATGGAGAGATAGTCGAGCGCGATGCCGGCCAGGAAGGTGACGTTGGGCGCGGTCAGCGTGAAGCGCACGGTGTAGTCGTCGACCTTGTCGATCTTGTCGATCAGCGTGCCCATGCCGAGCGCATTGAAATACTCGTAAGAGCCGCCGCCGAGCTTGTGATAAGGATTATTTGCATCGCGCTGGCGGTTGAAGGTGTAGAGCACGTCGTCCGCGTTGAAGTCACGTGTCGGCGTGAAGTGCTCGTTCGACTGGAACTTCACGCCGTGCCTGAGGTGGAAGGTATAGGTCTTGCCGTCGGGCGAGACATCCCAGCTCTCGGCCAGCGCCGGCCCGACCTCGGTCGTGCCCGGCTTGAACTCGACCAGCCGGTTGAAGATCGTCTTGGCGGCGGCGTCCATGGTGGAATCGGCGATGCCGATCGCCGGGTTGAAGGTTTCGGGATTGGCTTCGGAGCAATAGACGAGCGTTTTGGCATAGGCCTGCCCGCCGAGAAGGACGGACGAAGCAAGAAGGGTCGAGGTAAGCACTGCGCGCAGAAGGGTGGATTTCATCGCAAACGCTCCTGATGACACTTTACGGGTTGAGGGAAGGGCATGAACTTCATGGCGTCGCCGCCGGGACAAGGAAGCGGTCGGGCGCCAGCGCTGCGGCAGTGACGCCAAGGGCCGTGACGTCCGCGGGCAAAGGCTCGCCGCGCATCAGCGCCGCGCTCAGCCTCGCCAGTGTCAGCGATACCTGGAAGCCGTAGCCGCCCTGGCCGCCGAGCCAGAAGAAGCCGGGCAGGCGCGGGTCGAAGCCGGCGACCGGCGTGCGGTCGGGCGCGAAGGTGCGCAGGCCCGCCCACGGCGTCGACGGGCGGCCGATGCGCATCGACGTCGCCTGCTCGATGCGGTCGACGGCGATGGCGACGTCGATATCTTCAGGATAGGCGTCGCAAGGCTCGCTATCGGTTTCGTCGGCGAGCGAGCCGATCAGCCTGCCGGCGTCGGGTTTGAAGTAGAATTGTTCGTGCAGGTCGACCACCAGCGGCCAGCCGGATATGTCCATGCCGGCGGGCGGGTCGAACAGGAAGGCGGTGCGCCGTTTCGGCTGGAAACCGAGGCCGGAGAGCCCCGCCATGCCGGCGACGACATCGACCCAGGCACCGGCGGCGTTGACGACGATATCGGCCGTATAGACACCAGCATTCGTCTCCACCCGCAGGCCGCCGCCGTCGGGCGAAATGGCGCGGACCTCCTCGCCGATGCGGATGATGCCGCCGCCGGCTTTCAGCGCCGAGGCGCTTGCCCCCAGCATCTTGCCGGTATCGACATCCACCGCGTCCGGCTCGTAGACGCCGCCGCAGGTGGCCTCGGCGGCGATGACCGGAACCAGCGCGTGGAGTTCGGCCGCCGACAGGCGGCGCACGCTGGGCACCAGCGCCTGTAATTCGCCGGCCAGCCGGTCGATGGCGTCGCCGTCGCCGCTCCAGCCGACATGCAGTGCGCCGCGCCGGTGGGCGACGAAGCCGCCCTCGACTATTCGCTGCCGGCTGGCCAATGTCAGCCCGCGCACCACCCGGTTGCCATAGGTCTCGGTGAACAAGGCGGCCGAGCGGCCGCTGGCATGGTAGCCGAGATGCGGCTCGCGCTCGAGAACGATAACATCGGCCCAGTCCGCCACCGCGGCTGCCAGTGACAGGCCGGCGATGCCGCCGCCGATGATGACGATCTTCCTGCGAGAATTCGACTGCATCCATCAGTCGTAAAAATAATTTCGTATCCAGTCAATATTTAGCGTATAAGAAAATTGTTGGCGTTGTTGATGGTGGCGGGGAGTTGGACTACCTAGGGTGAACAGGCGGCCTCGTGGCCGCGCCATGGAGCTGACAATGTCGGAGCAACCGAACCTCGGTGATTGTCTGCGCGCCTTGAGAAAAACGCATGGCTGGACCTTGCAGGAAGTCAGCGCGCTGACCGGCGTCGCGGTATCGACGCTGTCCAAGGTCGAGAACGACCAGATGTCGCTCAGCTATGACAAGCTCTTGCAGATCTGCGAGGGGCTCGGTATCCATGTGACGGAACTGCTCAGCGGCGACCGCAAGCAGCCGGCGGCGCGCACGCGCCGCTCGGTGACGTCACAGTCCAACACGCTGCGCCAACTCACCCGCAACTACGACTACCGCTATCTCGCCACCGACCTGGTGCGCAAACGCATGGTGCCGATCCATGCCTATGCGCGCGCCCGCACGCCCGAAGAATTCGGGCCGCTGACCAGGCATGCCGGCGAGGAATTCCTGATCGTGCTCAAGGGCGAGATCGAACTGCACACCGACCAGTACGCGCCAGTGCGGCTGAGAGAGGGCGAGAGCGTCTATATCGATTCCACCATGGGCCACGCCTACCTGTCGGTGGGCGAGGGCGACGCCGAGATGCTCTGCGTCTGTTCCGGCGACGAACCCGACATGGAAGGCACGCTGCTCAGCGTGCTGGAGACGGTGGAGGGGTAGGGGCTTCCTATTCCGGGGGCGGCGTTTTGGAATTCATACAGATGATGCGGCGGACAACGAATCGGCGCTATTATTCGTCGGCGAACCGAATGGGGGTGGCCATGCGAGAGTTGCCAAGGAATGTCGATGCGGACGCAGTCATCGAGATCGGCCGCTACCTGGATGATCAGGCCAAGCTCGCACCGATCTCGCTCTCTCATGCAATCGAGGCCGTTCGGAAGCTGGTTGAAACCGAGCTGAACGACTTCGACCTCGAACAACTGATCATCGAGAGTGCGGCAGCGCGTCACCTGGCCTTGCTGCTGGACACCGACAGCAGCCGGCGCTGATATGTCAGCGGCGCTGACATGTCATCGGCGCTGACATGTCAGCGGAGGTGATCCGGCTATCGATGCCGGATACGTGCCTGTCGATGCTGGCTATTCCTTTTTCGTCGCAAGAAGGTTCGCATCGCGCGCGAGGCGCCATTGGCCGTCCTTCTCCTTGCGCAGCAGCGTCAGCGTATATCCCGAACGATGGACGCTGCCATCCGGCGAGGTGACGCTCATTTCAATGCGGTTGCGGATAAAGGCCCAGTCCCCAAGCAATTGCAGTTCCACGATTTCGCTCGTTCCGTCTATCTTCGCGTCGGCCATGCCTTGCGAGGCCTTGGCGAAGGCCGCCTTGCCGAACGGCTCCCGGCCGGGAACCATGAAGACCACGTCATCGGTCATGAGCGAGAGAACGGTCGTTATGTCACCGCTCTTGCTGGCACTCATCCAGGTGTCGACCACCTGCCTGATGGCTTTCTCGTCTTCATTCATCGGATAGTCCTCCGCAAGCTGGGGCAACGATTGGCGCCTGGCCGGATGAGTTCGGGAATCAGCGAGCGCAAAGATAGGGCGGCCCCGGACATCAGCAATAAAGGCTGTTGCTGCCCCAGCTGGTTCAGGGCTGGCCGGTGGCGCCGGATTGCGTTGAGTTTTTCTGCAGGCTGAATTCAGTCTTTCCGGTTCGAACTGGCCGGTAAAACCGGCTATATCGACGCCGAAGCGGCAGTTCCGTTGCCGGCCAACCCGAGAGGAAAACCCAATGAGTTCAGAAAAAACAGCTGTCATCGTGGCCGGCGGCAGCGGCATGGGGGCGGCGGCGGCCAAGCGGCTGGCGGCGGATGGTTTCAAGGTCGCCATCCTGTCGTCCTCGGGCAAGGGCGAGGCGCTGGCCAAGGAGTTGGGCGGGCTCGGCGTCACCGGTTCCAACCTGTCGAACGACGACCTGCAGCGCCTCGCCGACCTGACGCTGGAGCGCTATGGCCGCATCGACGTGCTGGTCAACAGCGGCGGCCATGGGCCGCGCGCGCCGATCCTGGACATCACCGACGAGCAATGGCACACCGGCATGGATGTTTATCTGCTCAACGTCATCAGGCCGGTGCGCATCATGGCGCCACACATGGTCAAGCAGAAGGGCGGCGCCATCATCAACATCTCGACGGCCTGGGTCGCCGAGCCGAACGCGATGTTCCCGACGTCGGCCGTGTTCCGCGCCGGCCTTGCCGCCTACACCAAGATCTTCGCCAACACCTATGCGGCAGACAATGTGCGCATGAACAATGTGTTGCCCGGCTGGATCGACAGCCTGCCGACCACAGAGGAGCGCCGCGACAGCGTGCCGATGCAGCGCTACGGCACGTCGGAGGAGATTGCAGCGACCATCGCCTTCCTGGCCTCGGACGGCGCCGGCTACATCACCGGCCAGAATATTCGCGTGGATGGGGGTGTTATTAGGGCGCTGTGAGGTAGGGCAGTAGGGCAGTAGGGCAGTAGGGCAGTAGGGCAGTAGGGCAGTAGGGATCCCCCTCTCCCTCAAGGAGAGAAGGCAAGGGCGTCACCGCTGGTCCGCGTCGGTCAGCGTGCCGAGAAAGGCGACGATATCGTCGATCTCGGCATCGGTCAGCGCCGGCTTGCCGCCAGGCTTTTTGCCGTTGAAGGGCGGCTCCCGGTTGAGGTTTGGCCAATAAGCCTTTGGCAGATCGTCATATTTGTTGACAGTGCCGTCGGCGTTGCTCGGATACCAGTGGCCCGGATCGGTGTCGCGGCTGGCGTAGAAGGCCACCGCGTCGCGCAGCGTGTGGAAGCGGCCATTGTGGAAGAAGCTCTTCCGCAGTGCGACATTGCGCAGCGTCGGCGTCTCGAACAGGCCGCAATACTCCGTCCGGCTACGGAAATCGGTGCGTAGCGGGCCGCAGAGGCCAAGATCGGCATAGGCGGGGTCGGCATTGGCCGGAATGGCCGGGTTGCGCGGCACGGCGATGGCGATCAGGCCGAAATCGGTGAATTGCGGCGGCTCGCCGTCATTGGCGGGCTCGCTGAGGTGACAGCTGGCGCAATTGCCCTTGGCCTCGTCCTCGAACAGCGCCCGGCCGCGCAATTCCCTGGCGGAGAGTGTTGCCTTGCCGGCGAGGAAGGCGTCGTAGCGGCTGGAATAGGGATAAAAGTCGGGCGCGCTCTGCTCGAAAGTGCCGAGCGCCTCGATGGCGGCGCCGAAAGCATCCTCGGGGCGGTCGAAGACGTGGTCGCCGAAGGCCGCCTTGAGTTCGTCGGCATAGGCGGCCTTGCGCAAGGCGGCGGCGACGGCGGCTTCATCCTTGTTGGCCATCTCGAAAGGCGAGAGCAGGGGGATCTTCGCCTGCTCCTCGCCGTGGTCGGCGCGGCCGTCCCAGGTCAGGCCGCCGGTCGGCCCGTTGTCGACGCTCTCGTCGCCCTCGTCCTCGGAATCGTGGAAATGCTCGGTGAAGGCGGGCGCCGCCTGCAGATAGCGCAGCGAGGGGACCGCGCGGACGCCCGGTCGGTTCAAGTTCGGCCCGCCCATCTCGACCGGCGAGGCCGAGGCCGGGCCGAAGGCGTGTCGGGGGTCATGGCAGGACGAGCAGGCCTGCTTGCCCGAAGCCGACAGCGAGGGGTCGAAGAACATTTTGCGACCGAGCGCGGTCAGGGCCTCGGCCCGCGCGAAGGCTTGCGCGCGTGATAGCGGACCGGGATGAACGCTGCCGGCGCCGGCGCGGACGATGGTTGCAGAGAAGATCGCGGCGATGGCCAATATTGAAGCGGCGACGGCGCGGTTCTTCCATTGTGCGACTGGCATCTCGGCTGGTCCGTTTCTGGTCCGTCAATCTGGGATCGGCATTGCTACGGCTTGATGACCGTGCGTCCCTATCGGTAGCGTTCCTTCCCCTCTGTCCTGC
>NZ_VFVC01000051.1:0-40717 GCF_006441575.1 Mesorhizobium sp. B2-4-12 | reverse complement strand
CGAGCTGCGCTCGGGACCTCCCCCATCGAGGGGAGGGTGGGGCGCTGCTTCCGGTTCTTCGCGCTTCAAAAATTCCGGCATGGCCTGCTCGGCCGCCGGCTTTAGCGCGTCCAGTGCTTCCCATTTGATCGGCGGCAGCGGGGCGGTCTCGTCGATCCGCTCCTCGACAACCTCTTTCTTGCCGAACGAAAATATCTTCTTGAAAAAACCAGCCATGCTTTGCGTTTCTCAGGCGGCGCGGGCCGCAAGGGGTGTCGCGATCAGCCGGATACCATCATGGCCCGATATGTCGGCCTCGACGATTTCGCCCGGCGCGCCCATGCCCAGCGCGGCAAGCGTGAACCCTTCGGTGCGGCCAAGGCCATCGCGTTCGATCAGGATCGACTGGCGCGTTCCGGCAAGCGAGGCCAGATGGCGCCGATAAGCCGCCTCGCCGGCGGCGCGCAGCCTTGCGGCGCGCTGCTTGACCACTTCGCGGCGCACCTGCGGCATGCGCGCGGCGGGCGTGCCTTCGCGCGGGCTGAACGGGAAGACGTGGAGATGGGTCAGGCCGCACTCCGCGACGATCTTCATCGAGTTCTCGAACATGTCGTCGGTCTCGGTCGGGAAACCGGCGATGATGTCGGCGCCGAAGACGATGTCCTTGCGCAGCCTGCGCACATCCTCGCAGAAGCGGATCGCCTGGTCTCTGCTGTGGCGACGCTTCATGCGTTTCAGGATCATGTCGTCACCCGACTGCAGCGACAGATGCAGATGCGGCATCAGCCGTGGTTCGGTGGCGATGGCGTCGAGCAATTCGTCGTCGGCCTCGATCGAATCGATCGAGGACAGCCGCAGGCGCTTCACGTCGGGCACCTGCTTCAGGATGGTTTTCACCAGTTTGCCGAGCTTCGGCGCGCCCGGCAGGTCGGCGCCAAAGGACGTCATGTCGACGCCGGTCAAAACGACCTCGGCATAGCCGTTGCCGGCAAGCCGCTTGACCTGCTCGACAACGGCGCCCATCGGCACTGAGCGCGAATTGCCGCGGCCGTAAGGGATGATGCAGAAGGTGCAGCGGTGGTCGCAGCCATTTTGCACCTGGACGAAGGCGCGTGCCCGGCCCTCGATGGCGTCGACCATATGGCCGGCGGTCTCGCGCACCGAAAAGATGTCGTTGACGCGGGCCTTCTCGGTGTCGTTGACGCCGAAATCCGGCAGCGCACGGTAGGAGTTCGCCTTCAGCTTCTCCTCATTGCCGAGAACGAGATCGACCTCGTCCATGGCCGTGAAATCCTGCGGCGTGGTCTGCGCGGCGCAGCCTGTGACGATGATGCGCGCGCGAGGGTTGTCGCGGCGGGCCTTGCGGATCGCCTGCTTGGCCTGGCGGACCGCCTCGCCGGTGACGGCGCAGGTATTGAAGATCACGGCGCCGCCGGCCAGCGCGCCGAGGCCGGCGCTTTCGGCCTCGCGGCGCATCACCTCGGATTCGTAGGTGTTCAGCCGGCAGCCGAAGGTCACCACGTCAATGCCATCGGAAGGGGGAGCCTCGGAGAGGGGGCCCTCGAAGACCGGGCTCTTGGACAGAGCCGACATCAGGCCGCGCTTTCGGTGTCGCGGGCCCAGGTGCCCGTGGACGGATCGAAGCTGCCGGAAAACTCCCATTCGGCCGCACCGGTCAGGATGACGTGGTCGTCGTCGCGCCATTCGACATGCAGCGTGCCGCCGCCGGGGGTCAGCAGGCTGACGCTGCGCCCGGTCCGCCTGGTGCGGGCCGCCGCCACCACGGCAGCGCAAGCCGCCGAGCCGCAGGCCTTGGTCAGGCCGGCGCCGCGCTCCCAGGTGCGGATGACCATGGTTTCGGGCGACGTCACCTGCGCGATGGTGATGTTGGCGCGCTCGGGGAAGATCGGGTGGTTTTCGAGCAGCGGGCCGAAGCGCTCGAGCTCATAGGACCAGACGTCGCGGTCGACCCAGAAGATGGCGTGCGGGTTGCCCATCGAGACGGCGGAGGGCGAATGCAGCACAGGCGCGTCGATCGGCCCGATCTGCAATTCGATCATGCGGGTGTCGCGGAATTCTTCGGCCAGCGGAATCTCCTGCCAGCCGAAACGCGGCATGCCCATATCGACCGAGATCAAGCCGTCGGCATGCTCTTCTGCATTGAGAATGCCGGCGCGGGTCTCAAAGGTGAACGTCTTCCGGCCGGTCTCGGCGGCAAGCGCCTGAACGACGCAACGCATGCCATTGCCGCAGGCCTGGGCGCCCGAGCCGTCGGAATTCAGGATGTCGACATAGTAGGCAGTGCCCGGCGTCTTCGCGTCATGGATCGCCATGATCTGGTCGAAGCGGGTCGCGGGATCGGCGTTGAGCGCGATCGCCGCCGCCGCCGTCACCCGGTCGGCACGGCCGCGCATATCGGCGACGATGATCTCGTTGCCGATGCCGTTCATCTTGGCGAAGGGGGCGATGCCTGCCATTTCTTGCGGTCATTCCATATCCGTTTGGCGCTATATGGCGGAAACGGGCGGGAATTACCAGTCTGCCGGCGTGTTCAGCCGCGCTGAAGGCGCCGGCCCTACGTCACCGCGAAGATGCCAAGCACCATCAGCAGGAAGATGATCAGAACGATGCCGATGAGGACGCGCGCGCCGGTGGCCGCGGCTCCAGCGAGCGCCGGCATGCCGAGCAGGCTCGCCGCGGCGGCGATGATGAGAAGAATGATGATCCATTTGATCATGGGGATGCCTCAGACGTCGGATTTTTGAAACCGTTTGAAAACGTCCTCATGGCATTTGGGTTCCAGGCTACGAAATTAGCCGGCGATCTCGATGTCGGTGCTGAACGGCGCCGTGTTGGTCGAATTCTCGTCATGCATGAGGAAGTCGCAGCGATATTTGCCGGGCGGCAGGCCATCAAGCGAGAGGTCCAGCTTGAAGAACAACTCGCGGTTGTGCGAGCG
Organism: Mesorhizobium sp. B2-4-12; assembly: GCF_006441575.1. Classification (NCBI taxonomy): domain Bacteria; kingdom Pseudomonadati; phylum Pseudomonadota; class Alphaproteobacteria; order Hyphomicrobiales; family Phyllobacteriaceae; genus Mesorhizobium; species Mesorhizobium sp. B2-4-12. The sequence continues at coordinate 37,779 of NZ_VFVC01000051.1, read as the reverse complement.
CGATGCGACTTGCACACGGCCAACCTTTTCCATCGTGCCCAGCGTTTGTCCCGCGGCGGAGACGACGGTGATGTCGACCGAAAGCGCAATGGAGCTGTTGCCGAGCCCGTCCGAGCCATAACCATAGCCGACGGGCTCCATGTAGAGCACGATCTTCTCGCCGGGCTTGTAGATGTGATTGGTGCGCTCGCTGTAGATGCCGAAGCCGGTGGCGCTGTCCACCTGCTTGACGTTCAGCACGCCAAGCGGCATCGCCTTCCAGAAGGCTTCCTCGGCGCTGTTGAATTTTTCCATCGCGCCGGGGCCATCCCCCGACTGGAGCAACTTCTCGGCCTCGGCGGCCCGGTCGCTGATTTCGCCCGCGAAAGCCGCCGGCGTGCAGATGGCGGTGGCGAGCAGGGCTGCCAGGACTGTTTTCACAAGACGCGTCTCCATTCCTTTGAGCCGGCATGGTGGGGTAAAACAGCCACGGCGTAAATGGCAATTGCCGATGCGCCTCAAGGCACATCCCAGACCTCGCCGGGCCGCAAGGCGCGAAAGCGCTCCCGCGAGATGCCTTGATCGTCCAGTGCTTCGGCCAGCTTGCGGACCGGCTCGTCGAACTGCTCGTCGGTGAGCTGAAAGGTGCCCCAGTGGCAACCCGCGGCCAAGGCGGCGTTGCACAAAAGCATGCCTTCCACCGCCTCCTCCGGGTTCTGGTGCTGCGGCGCCATGAACCAGCGCGGCTCATAGGCGCCGATCGGCAGGATGGCGAAGCGGAAGCCGCCATGCTTCCCGGCGATCAGCCGGTAGTTAATGCCTTCATGGAAGCCGGTGTCGCCGGCGAAATAGATCTTTCCGCCCGGTGTCTCGATAACGAAGCCGGCCCACAGCGCCATACGCCGGTCGCGGGCGCCGCGCGCCGACCAGTGATGCGCGGGTTCGACGTGAATGGCGGTGCCACCTTCAACGGCGATCCTGTCGCCCCAGTCATGCGCCGTCAGCCGCATGCCGGGCACGGCGGCGTTGATGATGGTGTCGTTGCCGAGCGGCGTCACCACCAGCGGGTCGTGCTTTTCCTTCAGCCGCTTCAGCGTGGCGAGGTCGAGATGGTCGTAATGGTTGTGGCTGACCAGCACGAGGTCGATCGGCGGCAGGTCGGCGAAAGCGATGCCCGGCGGACTGACGCGTTTGGGACCGGCGAAGGAAAACGGCGACGAGCGCTGCGACCAGACCGGATCGGTGAGGATGTTCAGGCCAACCGTTTGGATCAGCAATGTGGAATGGCCGACCATGGTGACCTTCAGATCGGAGCCTTCGACCCGTGCAGCCGGCCTTGCCCGCTGAAACGGGCTCGGCTGCGCCGCCGGCCATTTCGAGCGCCGGCCATTCAGCTTCCATCTCAGGAGATCGGCAAAGCGGCCAGGCGGCTTGCCATCGGGATTGAAGAAGAAAGTGCCGTCGAAATGGTCGCTGGCCGGGCCGCTGTAGTAGCGATTGGCGGCTCTCTTTCTCGCGATCAAATCTTTGCTCCGGCAGGATTCGCTCCCTGACATAGGTCCTGCCTGGCTTGGCGCAAGCGTTTGTCGGCCGAATGCCATCGGTCAGGGCGGCCGCGCATTTTTGGCGACACGCATTATGTGATAAATCTGCAACAAATCCTGCTGCAAACCCTATTTTAACCATATCGGGTTGAAATTTCGCCACCTTCTCCATTTTGGTGGAGGTGAGATTGCGCGGACGGCGTTCCCCCCAGCCGGATCCGACGGAGGTTGGTAATGAATTTTTCGAAAAGCGGCCTGGTGGCCGTATCCCTGGCTGCGCTTTTTGCAAGCGGCTGCACGACCTCGCGATTCTCGTCGATGGACGAACAGCAGCCGGCGCCGCTGCAGCCGGCGCCTTCCGGCCAGGTGACCTCCAACCAATTGCCGCCACCGGCTTCGCCCGGCACCACCGACCCGTCGCAGTTCCCGACCGCGCCGCAGAACACGCAGGTGGCTTCGCTGCCGCCGGACGGCTCCGCGCCGGCCGGTGCCGCGGACCTCAGCGCGGCAAGCGTCGCGGGCGTGTGGAATGCCAGCGTTTCCGGCCAGAGCTGCAAGATTGCGACGCCGCAGACCAAGTTCGGCGCCGGCTTCCGCGCCGGGCCGCTGCACTGTCCGGCGCCGATCGACGGCATCAAGTCGTGGAACGTCACCGGCAAGCAGCTGACGCTTTATGACGAGAATGGCGGCTCGCTGGCGCGGCTCTATTCCTCCGGCGGCTCGAAATTCGACGGCCAGACTTCCAACGGGCAGCCGATTTCGCTTACAAGGTAGCTAGATGTGCCGATATTCAGGTGATGCCGGCCTGCGAGCGGCGGCTTTCTGCGCTTCCGGTGCCCACGTACCCAAAAGTACGCTCCGCTCCGGTTCTCGAAAGCCGACATTCTCGGCTCGGCCTGACCTGAATCTCAACACACCTAGTCCTCCCCGGAGCATCCTGCTCTGAACAAACGACGTGACCGATGCATCTGCGTGACGGCCTCCAGACCCATGTGACCGTCAGGCAGCGCTACGACCATCTGGTGGAAACCGGCGTGATCGGGCGCGATGCGGCGCAAGAGAGAATCGTCGCCGCGCTCGACCGATTGATCGACGAGATCTCGGCCAAGCGGCTGGCGCAAAAATCCAGTGCGCTGGGCTGGCTGTTTGCCCGCAAGCGCGAGACGCATGCGGCCGTCAAGGGCCTCTACATCCATGGCGGTGTCGGCCGCGGCAAGACCATGCTGATGGACATGTTCTTCGAGCTGGTGCCGGTCAGGCGCAAGCGCCGCGTCCATTTCAACGACTTCATGGCCGAGGTGCAGGACCGCATCCAGAAGCACCGGCAGGCGCGCAAGAACGGCGACGTCAGGGAAGACGATCCGATCCCGCCCGTGGCCAAGGCGCTCGCCGAGCAGGCCTGGGTGTTGTGCTTCGACGAGTTCTCGGTCACCGACATCGCCGACGCGATGATCCTGTCCAGGCTGTTCTCGGCGCTGTTCACCAATGGCGTAGTGCTGGTCGCCACCTCGAACGTGGCGCCGGAAGACCTCTACAACGACGGGCTCAACCGCCAGCTCTTCCTGCCCTTCATCGGCATTCTGGAACGGCACGCGCAGGTGCTGTCGCTCGACAGCGACAAGGACTATCGACTGGAAAAGCTTGCCCGCACGCCGGTCTATGTCACGCCGGCCAATGCCGCGGCCGACCGGGCGCTCGACGAGGCCTGGCGGACGATGACGCGCGGCGCGCCGACAGCGGCGACATCGCTTACGCTGAAGGGACGGCAAGTGGTGGTGCCGGCCGCCGCCGGCGACGCGGCGCGGTTTTCCTTCGCCGACCTCTGCGAAAAACCGCTCGGCGCGCGCGATTTCCTGGCCATTGCCGGGCGCTTCTCGACCGTCTTCATCGATCACGTGCCGGTGCTGGGCGAAGGCAAGCGCAACGAAGCCAAGCGCTTCATCCTCTTGATCGACACGCTCTACGACCACCATGTCCGGCTGGTGGTGAGCGCCGAGGCGCCGCCGCAAGAGCTTTATGTGGCCAAGCGCGGTGTCGAGGTGTTCGAGTTCGAACGCACGGCGTCACGGCTTATCGAAATGCAAAGCCGCGACTGGCTGGAGGATTGGGCGGAGCGGCGGAAGGCGCGGACGATACCAGCGGAAGCGGGGCGGGCGCAGGCGTAGATATCAAAAGCCGGTCTGTCGCGTTCCGGAAGGTTGGCGAGGGCGCCGACCTCGTAGAAGTTTGGTCGGCTTGTCCGGATGGCGATGGATGACCGCCGCGCATTTGGCCGACGACAATGCCCTCGCCCAGGCCATGATCATGAAATGGCCCGATTGCGCGAGATAGCTAGCACGGGCCGCACCGGCTCGCCGAACACATCGGCCACCGACATCACAAGGGCGTCATCGCCGGGAAAGAGCCTTCTGATCTCGATCGTCATTGTGTAACTTCTCCCAAGTCGGCTTATAAAGTTTGACGTTTACGTAAGTCCCAACTGGTCTAACCGATTGAAAATGCTCGCTCCAAAATAATCGTTTGAATTTATCTTGCGCCGAGGCTATGGGTGCGGCGAAATCTCGCGGGTTCTCGCATCCTTCCGGCCTCTTCCTCGACGCCGTCATCAAGTCGTCAAAGATTTGGGCGCAGTCACAGACAAAGGGACATCATCCTCACATGGCACGCAACAAGATAGCGCTTATTGGCTCGGGCATGATCGGCGGCACGCTCGCCCATATGATCGGCCTCAAGGATCTCGGCGATGTGGTGCTGTTCGATATCGCCGAGGGCATTCCGCAGGGCAAGGGGCTCGATATCGCGCAGTCGTCGCCGGTCGATGGTTTTGACTCCCGGCTGACCGGCGTCAACGACTATGCCGGCATCGAGGGTGCCGATGTCTGCATCGTCACCGCCGGCGTGCCGCGCAAGCCGGGCATGAGCCGCGACGATCTGCTCGGCATCAACCTGAAGGTCATGGAACAGGTCGGCGCCGGCCTGAAGAAATACGCGCCGAAGGCCTTCGTCATCTGCATCACCAACCCGCTCGATGCCATGGTGTGGGCGCTGCAGAAGTTTTCCGGCCTGCCCAAGACCCATGTGGTGGGCATGGCCGGCGTGCTCGACTCGTCGCGCTTCCGATATTTCCTGGCGGAGGAATTCAAGGTCTCGGTCGAGGATGTCACCGCCTTCGTGCTGGGTGGCCATGGCGATTCCATGGTGCCGATGATCCGCTATTCGACGGTTGCAGGTATTCCGCTGCCCGACCTCGTCAAGATGGGCTGGACCTCGAAGGAGAAGCTCGACCAGATCGTGCAGCGCACCCGCGACGGCGGCGCCGAGATCGTCGGCCTGCTCAAGACCGGCTCGGCCTATTATGCGCCGGCGGCTTCGGCGATTTCGATGGCGGAAGCCTATCTCAAGGACAAGAAGCGCGTGCTGCCATGCGCGGCGCACCTCTCTGGCCAGTATGGCGTCAAGGGCACCTATGTCGGCGTTCCCGTGGTGATCGGCGCCGGCGGTGTCGAGCGCATCATCGAAATCGACCTGTCGAAGGCCGAGCAGAAGATGTTCGATAGCTCGGTGGCCGCGGTGCAGGGCCTGACCGAGGCCTGCGTCAAGATCGCGCCGCAACTCGCCTCGAAGTAAACCCCGCCAAAACGATCTGGAGACAGTTCCCCATGAACATCCATGAATATCAGGGCAAGGCGCTGCTGAAGAGCTTTGGCGCGCCGGTGGCCGAAGGCGTGCCGGTGTTCAAGGCGAGCGAGGCGGAAGCCGCGGCACAGGCGCTGCCCGGCCCGCTCTATGTGGTAAAGAGCCAGATCCATGCCGGCGGCCGCGGCAAGGGCAAGTTCAAGGAGCTCGGGCCCGATGCCAAGGGCGGCGTGCGGCTGGCGAAGTCGGTGGCCGAAGTGGTCGCTAACGCCAATGAGATGCTCGGCCACACGCTGGTGACCAAGCAGACCGGCCCGGCCGGCAAGCAGGTCAACCGGCTCTATATCGAGGACGGCGCGGACATCGAGCGCGAGCTCTATCTGTCCATTCTGGTCGACCGCTCGGTCGGTCGGATCGCCTTCGTCGTCTCGACCGAGGGCGGCATGGACATCGAGGCGGTCGCGCATGACACGCCGGAGAAGATCATTACCGTCGCCATCGATCCCGAAAAGGGCGTGACGGCGGACGACATCGAGAAGCTGAACGGCGCTTTGAAGCTCGACGGCGACGCGGCCAGCGATGGCGGCACACTGTTCCCGATCCTCTACAAGGCATTCGTCGAGAAGGACATGAGCCTGCTCGAGGTCAATCCGCTGATCGTCATGAAGAACGGCCGGCTGCGCGTGCTCGACGCCAAGGTGTCGTTCGACAACAACGCGCTGTTCCGCCATCCCGACCTGATGGAGCTGCGCGACACCACCGAAGAGGACGAGAAGGAGATCGAGGCGTCGAAATACGACCTCGCCTATGTCGCGCTCGACGGCAATATCGGCTGCATGGTCAACGGCGCCGGCCTTGCCATGGCGACGATGGACATCATCAAGCTCTACGGCGCTGAGCCGGCTAATTTCCTCGATGTCGGCGGCGGCGCGTCGAAGGAGAAGGTGACGGCGGCGTTCAAGATCATCACCAAGGATCCGGCCGTCGAGGGCATCCTGATCAACATCTTCGGCGGCATCATGAAGTGCGACATCATCGCCGAGGGCGTGATCGCCGCGGTCAAGGAAGTCGGGCTTAAGGTGCCGCTGGTGGTGCGCCTGGAAGGCACCAATGCCGAGCTCGGCAAGAAGATCATCAACGACAGCGGCCTCAACGTCGTCTCCGCCGATGATCTCGACGACGCGGCCAAGAAGATCGTCAAGGCGGTGAAGGGCTGAGCGGATGCCTCCGCGCAAGATAAACCTGGTCGAGGCGGCGGACCGGAAGATCAGCAAGGTCTTCGATCCGCACATTGCCGGCGACGTCAATGACAGCCAGGCGAAGGTCGCCAAGTTCGGCGAGATGTTCGACTGGCATGCCCATGAGAATGAGGACGAGGCCTTTCTCGTGCTGCGCGGCCGGATCGCTATCGATTTTCGCGATGGTCCGGTCGAGCTTGGCGAGGGCGATTTCATCGTCGTGCCGCGCGGCGTGGAGCACCGGCCGCGTTCGCTGACCGTGGAGCCTGTGGTGCTGATGTTCGAGCCGACGACGACGCTCAACACCGGGAATGCCAAGAGCGATCTCACCGTCACCGACCTGAAGCGGCTGTGAGGAACTTGCGATGGCCACACAGTTACACATATACTGTGTGGCATTCGCGGGAGAAACGAAATGAAGAATATCACCCTGGCAGTCGAGGACGAGATTCTGGAGCAGGTCAAGCTGACGGCCGCCGAACAGCGAACGACCGTCAACGGCATGGTGCGGGAGTTTTTCGCGACAGTGGCGGCGAAGCGGCGCGCCACGGACGAGGCACGGCAAGCCCTTCTGCGGCTCGCTCGCGAGGCGGCTGGAGATGCGGCGGGAGATATGGGCAGCAAAAAGTGGAACCGGGAAGATCTCTATGACCGCTGACTGCTTCCTGGACACAAACGTTCTCGTCTATGCCGCCATCGGACACAAATCCGAGCGTGCGAAGTATGAACGCGCCGTGGAATTGATCGCCAAGGAAGACTATTCGACCTCCGCGCAGGTGCTGCAGGAGTTCTACGTGAATGTGACCAAACGAGCGGAGGTCGTCCTCGCGCCAGCGAAGGCGGCCGAGTGGGTCGCTGCGATTTCGATGAAGCCCTGCCAGGATCTGGACAGCGCCGTTGTGATGCGAGGCATCGAGAATTCGCAACGGTACCAGATTTCCTATTGGGACGGCGCAATCATCGCCGCGGCCGAACGCCTCGGCGTCAAGGTACTTTACACCGAAGATCTCAATCACGGGCAGACTTACGGTTCCGTGGTCGCCGTCAACCCCTTCCGTACTCACTGATCAGGTCGCAAAAATGTCCATTCTCGTCGACAAGAACACCAAGGTTCTCGTGCAGGGCCTGACCGGCAAGACCGGCACGTTCCACACCGAACAGGCGCTGGCCTATCACGGCACCAAAATGGTCGGCGGCATCCATCCCAAGAAAGGTGGCGAGACCTGGACCGGCTCGAAGGGCGAAAGCCTGCCGATCTTCGCCACGGTTGCCGAAGGCAAGGAAAGGACCGGCGCCAATGCGTCCGTCGTTTATGTGCCGCCGGCGGGTGCTGCCGAAGCCATCATCGAAGCCATCGAGGCCGAGATCCCGCTCATCGTCTGCATCACCGAAGGCATTCCGGTGATGGACATGATCAAGGTCAAGGCGCGGCTCGACCGCTCGGCCTCACGGCTGATCGGCCCGAACTGCCCGGGCGTGCTCACCCCCGACGAATGCAAGATCGGCATCATGCCCGGAAACATCTTCCGCAAGGGTTCGGTCGGCGTTGTTTCGCGCTCGGGAACGCTTACCTATGAAGCTGTGTTCCAGACCACCAATGTCGGCCTCGGCCAGACCACCGCCGTCGGCATCGGCGGCGACCCTGTCAAGGGCACCGAGTTCATCGACGTGCTCGAGATGTTCCTTGCCGACGACGAGACCAAGTCGATCATCATGATCGGCGAGATCGGCGGTTCGGCCGAGGAAGACGCCGCACAGTTCCTCAAGGACGAAGCCAAGCGTGGCCGCGGCAAGCCGATGGCCGGCTTCATCGCCGGGCGCACGGCGCCGGCCGGCCGCACCATGGGCCATGCGGGCGCGGTCATCTCCGGCGGCAAGGGCGGCGCGGAAGACAAGATCGCGGCGATGGAATCGGCCGGCATAAAAGTTTCGCCGTCGCCGGCACGGCTCGGCACGACGCTGGTGGAAGCCATCAAGGGTTAAGACCGTGGGCAGTTGAGCTTTCGAGTGCCGGTGAGCAGGACATGGAAGACGAGAAGCGCATCATCGTTTGCATACCTGGCCCGTGGGAAGGCAAGTCGGCCTTCGTGCGTGCTGTTGCGAAGGCGTCGATGCATTCAGAGGATTATGCCGCCGCCGGGATGGTCATGATGCATGGCCCGAGCAAAGCTGCGTTCGAGTTTGATTTCTGCGATCGCGACGAGGACATGACGAGAGCCTTCGCAAGCGCAGGGCTCGCCAATGGGCTCGGTAAGGATGTCATCGAAAAGATCGACTCGCATAAGAGCGTCGTCTACCTGCTTTCCACCGCCCCTCAAACGAAGGAAACATCGATTTCCATCGCGAAGGCGGCAGCTCATCTGGTCAAGGCCGGCGGTCTTGGTGTGAAAATCGAAACGGCTGGCAAGGCGTTCTCAGCGGATCAATGGCTTGAACGGACAAGCGGTGGTTTTGTTGAGATATATGAGTTGATGGTTCTGGATTCCGTCACGGACGGTACCACGACCTACAGCTGCGGCCTGCGTAATCTGGGGCTTTGGGACGCTATCGTTTCAGGTGACGAGTTTCAGTCTGCCGTGAAGTTGCTTCGCGGCTTCAACATGTATCAACTTTACGAAAGCCCCGAGCTTTTGGCTGGTCAGACGTTTGGGCTGGAAGCAGGAGCGCCGCGATATCGTTTGAGTGTGGAAACGCAGCAGCCCGACGCGGAACACAATCTACATACAAACCCTTTTGGCATGTGGCGGTTTAGCCGTGTTTTGGCGCATTAGGGATAGGGAGAACGGAGCAGAGCTCCGCTAGGCAAAATGGCACGACAAGATCAAACCAACGACCAATTTTCGCTCACCTCTTTCCTCTATGGCGGCAACGCCGACTATATCGACGCGCTCTACGCGGCGTATGAGGACGATCCCGCCTCGGTCAATCCCGAATGGCAGGAGTTCTTCGCCGGGCTGAAGGACGATGCCGGCGACGTGCGCAAGAACGCCAAGGGCGCGTCCTGGGCAAAGCCTTCCTGGCCGCTGCAGGCCAATGGCGAACTGGTGTCGGCGCTCGATGGCAATTGGGGCATCGTCGAAAAGCACCTGGAAAAGAAGGTCAAGGACAAGGCGGTCACCAATGGCGTCGTGCTGTCCGACGCCGACGTGCACCAGGCAACGCGCGATTCGGTGCGCGCCATCATGATGATCCGCGCCTTCCGCATGCGCGGCCATCTGCACGCCAATCTCGACCCGCTCGGCATCGCCAAGCCGCTCGAGGATTATAACGAGCTGTCGCCGGAGAATTACGGCTTCACCGCAGCCGATTACGATCGGCCGATCTTCCTCGACAATGTGCTCGGGCTCGAATTCGGCACCATCCGGCAGATGCTGGAAATCCTGACTCGCACCTATTGCTCGACGCTGGGCGTCGAGTTCATGCACATCTCCGATCCCGAGGAGAAGGCCTGGATCCAGGCGCGCATCGAGGGCGCCGACAAGGAAATCTCGTTCACCGCCGCCGGCAAGAAGGCGATCCTGTCGAAGCTGGTCGAGGCGGAAGGCTTTGAACAATTCATCGACGTCAAGTACAAGGGCACCAAGCGCTTCGGCCTCGACGGCGGTGAATCGCTGATCCCGGCGCTGGAGCAGATCGTCAAGCGCGGTGGCCAGCTCGGCTTGAAGGAAATCGTGCTCGGCATGGCCCATCGTGGCCGCCTCAACGTGCTCTCCCAGGTTATGGCAAAGCCGCACCGCGCCATCTTCCACGAGTTCAAGGGCGGTTCGGCCGCCCCCGACGAGGTCGAGGGCTCGGGCGACGTCAAGTACCATCTCGGCGCCTCCTCGGACCGCGAGTTCGACGGCAACAAGGTGCATCTGTCACTGACCGCCAACCCGTCGCACCTGGAAATCGTCGACCCGGTGGTGATGGGCAAGGCGCGCGCCAAGCAGGACTATTTGTTCGCCCGTGGCCGCGAGGAGATCGTGCCGCTGGAGGAACGGGCCAAGGTGCTGCCGCTCCTGCTGCATGGCGACGCCGCCTTCGCAGGCCAGGGCGTGATCGCCGAAATCCTCGGCCTGTCCGGCCTGCGCGGTCACCGCGTCGCAGGCACGCTGCATTTCATCATCAACAACCAGATCGGCTTCACCACCAATCCGCGCTTCTCGCGCTCGTCGCCCTATCCGTCAGACGTGGCCAAGATGATCGAGGCGCCGATCTTCCACGTCAATGGCGACGACCCGGAAGCCGTGGTCCATGCCACCAAGGTGGCGATCGAATTCCGCATGAAGTTCCATAAGCCGGTGGTCGTGGACATGTTCTGCTACCGCCGCTTCGGCCATAATGAGGGTGACGAACCGGCCTTCACGCAGCCGATCATGTACCGCAACATCCGCACCCACAAGACGACGGTGCAGATCTACGCCGACCGCCTGATCGCCGAAGGCCACATCACCCAGGCCGAATTCGACAAGATGAAAGCCGACTGGCGCGCGCATCTGGAATCCGAATGGGAAGTCGGCCAGCACTACAAGCCCAACAAGGCCGACTGGCTGGACGGCGCCTGGTCGGGCCTGCGCACGGCCGACAACCAGGATGAGCAAAGGCGCGGCAAGACCGCCGTGCCGGTCAAGACGCTGAAGGAAATCGGCAAGAAGCTGACCGAGGTGCCGAAGGGTTTCGAGGCGCACAAGACGATCATCCGCTTCCTCGAGAATCGCCGCGAGGCGATCGAGTCCGGCGAAGGCATCGACTGGTCGACGGCCGAGGCGCTGGCTTTCGGCGCCATCCTGCTGGACGGCAATCCGATCCGCCTGTCGGGGCAGGATTCTGAACGCGGCACCTTCTCGCAGCGCCATTCCGTGCTCTACGACCAGCGCGACGAGACCCGCTATATCCCGCTGAACAATCTGTCGGCGGCGCAAGCCGGCTATGAAGTCATCAATTCGATGCTGTCGGAAGAGGCGGTGCTGGGCTTCGAATATGGCTATAGCCTGGCCGAGCCGAAGGCGCTGACCCTGTGGGAAGCGCAGTTCGGCGACTTCGCCAATGGCGCCCAGGTGGTGTTCGACCAGTTCATCTCGTCGGGCGAGCGCAAGTGGCTCAGAATGTCGGGCCTCGTCTGCCTGCTGCCGCATGGGTATGAAGGCCAGGGCCCGGAACATTCCTCGGCCAGGCTGGAGCGCTTCCTGCAGCTTTGCGCCGAAGACAACATGCAGGTGGCGAATTGTACGACGCCGGCTAACTACTTCCACATATTGCGCCGGCAGCTGAAGCGCGACTTCCGCAAGCCGCTGATCCTGATGACGCCGAAGTCGCTGCTGCGCCACAAGCGGGCAGTGTCGACGCTGCCGGAAATGTCGGGCGAAAGCTCGTTCCACCGGCTGTTGTGGGATGACGCCCAGCTGTTGCCCAACCAGGCGATCAAGCTGGTCAAGGACAGCAAGATCCGCCGCGTCGTGCTGTGTTCGGGCAAGGTCTATTACGACCTCTACGAGGAGCGCGAGAAGCGCGGCATCAACGACATCTACCTGCTGCGCGTCGAACAGCTCTATCCGTTCCCGGCCAAGGCGCTGATCACCGAATTGTCGCGCTTCCGCAATGCCGAGATGGTGTGGTGCCAGGAGGAGCCCAAGAACATGGGCGCCTGGTCGTTCATCGACCCGTATCTGGAATGGGTGCTGGCGCATATCGACGCCAAGCACCAGCGGGTGCGCTACACCGGCCGCCCGGCGGCCGCGTCGCCGGCGACCGGATTGATGTCGAAGCACCTTGCCCAGCTCGCCGCCTTGCTCGAAGACGCGCTTGGCGAATAGAACTCAGGAACAACGGACAGGCACAATGGCTACCGAAATCCGCGTCCCCACTCTCGGCGAATCCGTCACCGAGGCGACCATCGGCAAATGGTTCAAGAAGGTCGGCGATGCCATTGCCGTCGACGAGCCGCTGGTCGAACTCGAAACCGACAAGGTGACGGTCGAGGTTCCGGCCGCTGCCGCCGGCACGCTGGGCGAAATCACCGTCAAGGAAGGCGAGACGGTCGGCGTCGGCGCATTGCTGGGCTCGATTTCGGTTGGAGGCGCGGCCGCGCCGGCGGCCAAGCCGCAGGCGGTGGCGCAGGCGTCGAGCCCCGACGCGGCGCAGACCACCAAGCAGGCCGCCGCCGAGACCGCCAAGATCGCCGGCGATGCCGGCCCGGTCGAGCCTCGCACCATGCCGCCGGCGCCGGCGGCTGCGAAATTGATCGCCGAGAACAATCTGTCGGTCGACCAGCTTTCCGGCTCGGGCAAGCGCGGCCAGGTGCTGAAGGGCGATGTTCTCGACGCCATCTCCAAGGGTGCGCCATCGCAGCCGGCCGAGACGCCGAAGGCGGTGCCTGCTCCGGTGGCTCCGGCCGCTGCCCGCGCCCCATCCTCGGGTGACGACGCGTCACGCGAGGAGCGCGTGCGCATGACCAAGCTGCGCCAGACCATCGCGCGCCGGCTCAAGGAAGCGCAGTCGACCGCCGCCATGCTCACCACCTTCAACGAGGTCGACATGAGCGCGGTGATGGCGCTCAGGACCAAGTACAAGGACGTGTTCGAGAAGAAGCACGGTGTGAAACTCGGCTTCATGGGCTTCTTCACCAAGGCCGTCACCCACGCGCTGAAGGAAATCCCGGCGGTCAACGCCGAGATCGACGGCACCGACATCATCTACAAGAATTTTGCGCATGTCGGCGTCGCCGTCGGCACCGAAAAGGGCCTCGTGGTTCCGGTCGTGCGCGATGCCGACCAGATGTCCATCGCCGAGATCGAGAAGGAGATCGGCCGGCTGGGTATCGCCGCGCGCGACGGCAAGCTGTCGGTCGCGGATATGCAGGGCGGTACGTTCACGATCTCCAACGGTGGCGTTTACGGGTCGCTGATGTCGACGCCGATCCTCAATGCGCCGCAATCCGGCATCCTCGGCATGCACAAGATCCAGGACCGGCCGGTCGTGGTCGGCGGCCAGATCGTGATCCGGCCGATGATGTACCTGGCGCTCAGCTATGATCACCGTATCGTCGACGGCAAGGAAGCGGTGACCTTCCTGGTGCGGGTCAAGGAAAGCCTGGAGGATCCGGAACGGCTGGTGCTCGATCTGTGATCGGAGCTGATCCGCAATGGGCAGCTGGGTAGAGGAGTTAGGGTTCAGGCTAGGCCGTGCGCTGCGGATGTTGCGGCGTGAGCCCTGGACTTCCATGACCATGCCGACCGCGCCGGCCGAATGGAATCCGGCGCAAGCGAGCAGCAATCTCGGCCTCTTCGACCTGAGCGAAGCGCAAATGGCGGAGCGAGAGATAACCGTCACTGCGATCGGGGAGCTGGATTTGCCGACAGGCGAAATCATTGCCTGCGATCCGCTGACTACCGGAATCGACTGGCCAGCATTGAGCCGTAAGATCAAACCGGGGCGCTACCCGGTCTCGCTGCTTGAGGCACAAGGCCGTGTTGCTGCGGCAGTCCTGCGTTTCCGGCCCGGCAAGCCAATTCGCTGGGAACTGGCAACCTTGCCCGGCCAGGACGCATCGACTTTGAAGGGCGACGAGGTATTTGGCTATCCCGTCGATGCCGGCCTTGGTTCGTTCATGGACAAGATGGCGATGGCGTTGATGTCGGATCGGCGAGACAAACTTGAGGCCGACCAGAATTACTATGACGACGTGCTGGCGACCGAGTTCGCGCCCAACCAGGACCGGTTCGTCATGCACTATCCGGTTGCTGGTAACCCGCTCAATGTTGCGATGTTCTGGAGTGGTTGGGGTGATGGGATCTATCCGTCTTTCTGGGGATTGAATGCGGCCGGCGAGCCGTTGCTTTTGATGACGGATTTCGGCGTGCTGGAAAACGCCGACGGCCGCGAAAGCCAGTAGGCCGCCTAATGCTGCGCGACGCCTTGGCATCCGTCATGATCAAATGCGCAGCCGGGGCGCCGGTGATCCTGTTCATCGGCTCGACAGCCTTCGCCGCCTGTCCGATCGAACTCGCCGTCTATGGCGACGCCCAGAGCGGTGGCGAATCGAGCGGCAGCGAGATCGATTTCATGCCGACCGGCACCTCGCCAACCGTGACCAACACGTTCCGGCTGATCCTCGACAACAATGTCGTGCTGAACGGCATCGTCATGTGGAATGAGGGCGTAGCGCGGCCGAACGGCGCGCTGATGTACAAATGCCCGGAAGGCGACACCACCGGCGCCGAGCTTACCGCCTGCACGCTGTGGAATGGCGTCATCTACACGTCTGACGACAAGGGCAATATCGGACTTTTGCCGGTCGAAGGCGTCGAGGCGCCAAAAACGCTGATCCTGCCCGATCTCGGTCCGGTGTTGCACCAGTCCAGCGCCTTTGGCGGCAGCGGCTTTTCGAAAATACCGTCCGATGTATTTGTCCTGAAGGGATGCCAGGAATGAGCGGGAAGGTTCTGCTGGTCACCGGCGGCAGCCGCGGCATTGGAGCGGCGATCTGCCGGCTGGGGTCGAAGGCCGGCTATCGCGTCGCGGTGAACTACGCCTCGAACAAGGCTGCCGCCGAGGCGCTGGTCGCCGAAATCGAGGCCGCCGGTGGCGAGGCCTTCGCGGTAAAGGGCGATGTCGGCAATGAATCCGATATCATGGCCATGTTCGAAGCGGTGGATCGCGGCTATGGCCGGCTCGACGCGTTCGTCAACAATGCCGGCATCGTCGACGTCAAGGCGCGCGTCGACGAGATGGATGTGGCGCGGCTCGAGCGCATGATGCGCATCAATGTCGTCGGTTCGTTTCTCTGCGCCCGCGAGGCGGTGAAGCGCATGTCGACACGCCACGGCGGCAAGGGCGGGGCGATCGTCAACATCTCGTCCGCCGCCGCCAGGCTCGGTTCGCCCGGCGAATATGTCGACTACGCTGCCTCCAAGGGCGCGATCGACACCATGACAGTCGGCCTGGCGCGCGAGGTGGCGCTGGAGGGCATCCGAGTCAATGCGGTCAGCCCCGGCATCACCGACACCGAAATCCATGCCTCCGGCGGTCAGCCCGATCGCGTGGCGCGGATGCAGGACATGCTGCCGATGAAGCGGGCGGGCACGGCCGATGAAGTCGCAAGCGCGGTCCTCTATCTTCTATCCGACGCCGCGTCCTATACGACGGGCGCGATCCTGAATGTCAGCGGCGGCCGCTGAGCCCCAACCGAGAGAAGGACACCATTATGGCTTATGACGTCGTTATCATCGGATCGGGACCGGGCGGCTATGTCTGCGCTATCAAGGCGGCACAGCTCGGGCTTAAGGTCGCCGTGGTCGAGAAGAACGCGACCTTCGGCGGCACCTGCCTCAACATCGGCTGCATCCCGTCCAAGGCGCTGCTCCATGCCTCCGAGATGTTCGCCGAGGCCGGCCATTCCTTCGATACGCTGGGCGTCGAGATACCGGCACCGAAGCTCAATCTGAAGAAGATGATGACGCACAAGGACACGACGGTGGCGTCGAACGTCAACGGCGTCGCCTTCCTGTTCAAGAAGAACAAGATCGACTCCTTTCGAGGCACCGGCAAGGTGGTCGCGGCCGGCAAGGTGTCGGTGACCGGCGAGGACGGCAAGGTCGAGGAGATCGAGACCAAGAACATCGTTATCGCCACCGGCTCCGATGTCGCCGGCATTCCCGGCGTCAAGGTCGATTTCGACGAGAAGGTGATCGTGTCGTCGACCGGCGCGCTATCGCTGGAAAAGGTTCCCGGCCATCTCGTCGTGGTCGGCGGCGGCGTCATCGGGCTCGAGCTCGGCTCGGTCTGGGCGCGGCTTGGCGCCAAGGTCACGGTGGTCGAGTTTCTCGACACGATCCTCGGCGGCATGGATGGCGAGGTCTCCAAGCAGTTCCAGCGGATGCTCTCCAAGCAGGGGTTCGAGTTCAAGCTCGGCGCCAAGGTCACCGGCGTCGCCAAGGCCAAGAAGGGCGCCAGCGTCACCTTCGAGCCGGTAAAGGGTGGGGCGGCTGAAACGATCGAGGCCGATGTCGTGCTGATCGCCACCGGCCGCCGTGCCTATGCCGACAGTCTCGGCCTCAAGGAGGCTGGAGTGGAGGTCGACGAGCGCGGCCGGGTCAAGACCGACGGTCATCTCAGGACCAATATGCCCGGCATCTATGCCATCGGCGACGTCATCGCCGGACCGATGTTGGCGCACAAGGCCGAGGACGAGGGCGTGGCGGTGGCCGAAACCATCGCGGGCCAGGCCGGCCATGTGAACTACGACGTCATCCCGAGCGTCGTCTACACCAGCCCGGAAATCGCCTCGGTCGGCAAGACCGAGGAAGAGCTGAAGAAGGCCGGCATCGACTACAAGGTGGGCAAGTTTCCGTTCAGCGCCAATGGCCGGGCGCGCGCCATGCTGCACACGGACGGTTTTGTGAAGATCCTTGCCGATAAGGCCAGCGACCGCGTGCTCGGCGTGCATATCGTCGGCTTCGGCGCCGGCGAAATGATCCACGAGGCGGCGGTGCTGATGGAGTTCGGCGGATCGTCGGAGGACCTCGCCCGCACCTGCCACGCGCATCCGACGACGTCGGAAGCGGTGAAGGAAGCGGCGCTGGCGACGTTCTTCAAGCCGATCCACATCTAGAGGTAACGGTTCGCCGGGCCACGCTTCGCCTGCCCTGCTCCGCGGCGCTCGCAAGAGTTTGCCAGCGTCGCGCTGCCCCTGGCTGCCGCCGGCGGTTTCGCCAATTGCCAGCGTTGCAAGAG
This sequence comes from Mesorhizobium sp. B2-4-12, assembly GCF_006441575.1. NCBI lineage: Bacteria > Pseudomonadati > Pseudomonadota > Alphaproteobacteria > Hyphomicrobiales > Phyllobacteriaceae > Mesorhizobium > Mesorhizobium sp. B2-4-12. Next base: position 20,669 of record NZ_VFVC01000051.1, on the reverse strand, counting down.
AAGCGCCGGCGCTGGCACCAGCCTCTTTCTCCCCGTTTACGGGCAGAAATGCTCGGCGGGACTATGAGGGGCGGCACTGCCATTGACAGTATCCTGCAGAGGCGGTTCCCGTCCGGCTTGCCGCATGCTCCAAAACAAGACGGCCCGCTTCTCAGCGGGCCGTCTCGGATTTGGCACTGAGCCGCTTACTGGGCGGGCGCCGGAGCTGGCGCGGGTGCCGGAGCCGGGGCTGGCGCAGGAGCGGGTGCTGGAGCCGGCGCGGGTGCTGGCGCCGGGGCGGGAGCAGGTTCGGCTGGCTTGGCCGGTTCAGCAGGCTTCATCGGTTCCGCCGGTGCGGGCGCCGGGGCCGGTGTGCTGGCGGCCGGTGGCTCGGCGGGTGCCGGATGTTCACCACTTCTTCCGAAAACGTAATACGCTACAACCGCCAGGATGACCACGACCAGCGCGATCAGCCAAGTGCTGCCGCCGCCGCTCGGCCGTGGAGCATTGGTGGTCGAATTGTACGGGTCGTTTGGATTGGGTGCGTTCGCCATAAATCTGTCCTCCGAGAAAATGAAAATGATCAATCAACATCCATCAACGCGCAACCGTTGAATGGGTTTCACGCTAGGGGAGGAAAACGCCGGAAACGCGGCGCTTGGGCCCCCTCCACTGCCGTCCGACTCAATTGACGGCGGTGACAGTATAACCGGCTTTGCGGAAATCTTCGACCAGCCCCTCTGGACCGGGAAGGTGCAGGGCGCCGACCGCCATGAAGGCATTGCCCTTGGCCAGGATCGGCCCGGCATGATCAACCATCACCTTGTTGCGGCTGGTGATCATTGTTTCCTCGAAGGCCGCATAGCCGGCTGGGTCGTCCTGCTCTTCAGGCATGGCGGCGCGGAACAGCGGCCAGAACATGCCGGTATCGCCGCGCTGGTAGAGCAGGATCATGGTCTCGTTGATATCATTGACCTTGTCGCCCAGCTTCAGCGTGTCGACCAGCCCCTTCATGTGAAAGGCGAGCGGCAGCGAGGCCATGGCGCGCAACTGGCTTTCGGCCGTTTCCAATCCTTCCACCGGCTTGCCGGCCGCCTTGGCGCTCTGCGCCAGTTTGACGTCGAGCACCGGCGCTCCGCCGGACTGGCGGGCGAGTTCGCAAGCCGGAAGCGCCATCATGGCCGACAGCATCCATGGCTTCATCTTGGCGACGGTTGCCGGCGGGATGCCACGCGCGTCCAGTGCCGCATTCATCGCCGCCGCATCGTCGGGTGATAGCAGTGACGACAGCGTCGTGGAGTCCGTGAACATCATCAGGTCCGGCTCCTTGAGCATCGCCGTCATCATCTTCTGCTTGTCGAGCACGTCGGTGGTCTCGATGATGAGGGTGCCGGCTGCGTCAAAGGCCTTTTGTGCGTCCTCCGGCAGCGTGGTGACGCGCGGGTCGGTCATGTGCATGGTGCCGAACAGATAGGACGGCTGTTCGCCTGATTTCTCCAGTTTCCACAACAGCCCCTTGCCATTGAGCGTGGCGGCGGCGTCCGCCTCGATCTTGCTGTAGGTGGCAGGGCTGCTCTTCTGCAGGGCCGACAACATGTCGGCGCCGGTGCAGGTCGGGATTTCCGCATGCGCCCTGCCGACCGCGAACAAAAGGACGGCAAGGAAGGACAGGAAAAACAGGGCGTTGAGCGCGACAAGCAGCTTCAGCGACACGGAAGCCGCGCGGTCGGCGATAGCGATGACACGTTTCATGTTTTTTTCCTAAGACCAAAAAACGGCGAAACGGTTAATTGGCGTTACGAAATTGTCCTAACCGGCTATCAGCCCTGTGCTGACGTTGATTGGCGCATGCCCAGCGATTGGCGGAACCGGCCATTCTTCGTCATCCACGGGCGGAGCAAGGAGCGTAGCGACGCGGCGCAGGCCCGAGGATCCATGCCGCGACACACGAGCGCCGCTGCGGTGCAGAATTCTGCTCCGCTGCGCTCGGCCAAGGTAACGGCATGGATCCCAGGGTCTCCGCGACGGAGCTTCGCTCCTGCTTCGCCCAGGGATAACGAAGTTGGGAAGGTTTCAACCAATCCCGAACGTTTCAAGATGCCCCGATCCGGTGCGGGCCACCGGGCGTTCATGCCCTCGGATGAGCCGATTCGTAGATTTCGAGCAGCCTTGCGGTGTCGACGCCGGTATAGATCTGCGTCGTCGACAGGCTGGCGTGGCCAAGCAGTTCCTGGATGGTGCGCAGGTCGCCGCCACGGCCGAGCAGATGCGTGGCGAAGGAATGGCGCAGCGCGTGCGGCGTTGCGGTGTCGGGCAGGTTGAGCGCCGAGCGCAGTTTCGCCATGTCGCGCTGGACGATGGCCGGGTTGAGCGGGCCGCCGCGCGCGCCGCGAAACAACAGCCCCTTCGGATCGGGATGGTAAGGGCAGAGCCGGCGGTATTCGGCGATGGCCTTGAGCGCCACCGGCAGCACCGGCACCAGCCGCGTCTTGCCGCCCTTGCCGGTGATGCGCAGCACAGTGTCGGCCTCCGAGGCCAGGTCGGCGCCGGCGAGGCCGAGTGCTTCGGAAATGCGCAGGCCGGAGCCGTAGAGCAGCGTCAGCACGGCAGCATTGCGGGCGGCGATCCAGGGCTCCTCCGCCAGTTGGCCTTCCACCGACACGACATGTTTGGCGTCGCTCGCCGTCAGCGGTTTTGGCAGGGATTTGGGCTGGCGCGGCGCGCGCAATGCGGCGGCGCCCGCCGCATTGGCGAGGCCACGCCGTTCGAGGAAACGCAGCAACGAGCGGATGCCGGCCAGCCCGCGGCCGAGCGTGCGGGCGCCGGCGCCGGCGTTGCGGCGGGCAGCGAGGAAACCGCGCAGGTCGGCCGGGCGCAGATCGGCGATGTCCGAAATGCCGGGTGGCCCGCCGAGATGGCCGGTGAGGAAATGCAGGAACTGCCTGACATCACGCTCATAGGCCTCGACGGTTTCCGGCGACAGCCGGCGCTCGCGCGCCAGCATCTTCAGCCAGCTTTCGCGCGCCGCCTGGAGATCGGGTTTCGCCGGGATGAGAAATTCCTGCATGGCGCCTGTTCCGGTTTCGCGGTCATTTTCGGCCAGCCTGGTTAGGAAGCGGTGAAGAGCCCGTCATTGAAATGCCGGCCCGGCGGGGCTAGGAGATTGGCTGGAATGAGACCGGTGAGCCTCTTCTGAATTGCCGTGTTTTGGCCACCGTAACGGAATGGATCCTCGGGTCTGCGCAGCCGCTCCGCGCCTGCTTCGCTCGTGGATGACGAAGGTAAAGGCGCCATGAGCAAACCGCAAAACCCTGTCCAGATGGCCGTGATCGGCGCCGCGCACGGCATCAAGGGCGAACTCAGGGTGAAAACCTTCACCGGCGAGCCGATGGCGCTGGCCGACTATGGGCCGCTCTATGCCAGGGATGGCCGTGCCTTCCAGATAACAGACATAAGGCCCGCCAACACCGTCGTCGTGGTGCGCTTCAAGGGCATCAATGACCGCAACGCCGCCGAGGCGCTTGCAGGCACGGAGCTGTTCGTCGACCGCTCGATGCTGCCCGACGATGGCGAGGAGGACGAATTCTACCATGCCGACCTGATCGGACTGGAAATCCGGGATGATACGGGTGCGGCCATCGGCAAGGTGGTCGCGGTGCACAATTTCGGTGGTGGCGACATCCTCGATGTGACGCTTTCCGGCCGCAAGGGCGTGCTCATCCCGTTCACGCAGGCAGCCGTGCCGCAGGTGTCGATCGCCGAGGGTTTTGTCCGCGTCGACCCGGTGGCCGCCGGACTGGTCGAGGACGAGGACGGCGACGCGCCACGCGAGGAAGGCTTCGACCCGAAGGGCAGGCCCCGCGGACCGCGCGATGCCGGGGGCAACCGGTGAGTTTTGCCGCTTCGGTCCTGACGCTCTATCCCGAGATGTTCCCGGGCGCGCTCGGCCTGTCGCTGGCCGGGCGGGCGCTGGAGGCCGGAACATGGTCGCTGGAAGCGATCCAGATTCGCGACTTCGCCACCGACAGGCACCGCACCGTCGACGACACGCCGGCCGGCGGTGGCGCCGGCATGGTGATGCGCGCCGATGTGCTGGCGAGGGCGATCGACCATGCCTCGCCGGAGGGCGATGTGCGCCCCCGCCTGCTGATGAGCCCGCGCGGCAAGCCGCTGACGCAGGCGCGTGTGCGCGAGCTCGCGGCTGGTCCGGGCGCCGTCATCCTGTGCGGCCGCTTCGAAGGCGTCGACCAGCGGTTGATCGACGCGCGGGCATTGGAAGAAATATCGGTCGGCGATTTCATCCTGTCGGGCGGCGAGCCGGCAGCGCTCGTGCTGCTCGACGCGGTTGTGCGGCTGCTGCCCGGCGTGATGGGCAACGCGGTGTCGGGCGAGGAGGAAAGTTTCGAGAACGGCCTGCTCGAACACCCGCACTACACGCGCCCGCAGGAATTCGAAGGACGGGAGATTCCCGATGTCCTGGTTTCTGGCAACCACAAAAAGATCATGCACTGGCGGCGCGGTGAGGCAGAGAAGCTGACGGGTGAACGGCGGCCGGACCTGCTGACGGTCGTAGACTACGACCCCTCGACAAAGGTTCTTTCGGTGCGGTTCGCACCAAGCGGGACCCAATATGACTATGAGGGAGTCGAGCCAGAGACCTTCGCGAAATTCAATGCTGCCTTCTCTAAGGGTCGGTTCTTCACCGAATTCATCCGCGACCACTACAAGTACCGTCGCGTCGGGCACTAGCGCGTACTGAGCACCCCGTCGGCTGGTTATGCTTTGCCGAAATAGTAAAAGGCGAGAAACAGGCCGACGGCGATGACGAAGCCGCGCACCACGTTCTGCGGTACGCGTTTGGCGATCCAGACACCGGCATAGCCGCCAAGCGCACCGCCCGGGATCATGACGATCGCCTGCGGCCAGGCGACGACGCCGCCCGAGACGAAGACGATAATGGCGACGGCCGCGATGACGATGGCCAGCATGTTCTTCAGCGCGTTCAGCCGGTGATAGTCGCCGGCTTGCGTCAGCCCCAGCGTCGCCAGCATCATCACGCCCATGCCGGCGCCGAAGAAACCGCCATAGGTGGCGGTGGCGAATTGCGCGAGCGAGCCGGCGAATGAGCCTACCGACGCTTCATGGCCGGGTTTCGGCGCCGGCTTCAGCCAAGGTCCGGCGGCGAACAGCGCCGTTGCGCCCAGAAGCAGCCAGGGCACAAGGACGCGAAACGACGGATTGTCGAGCGCCAGCAGGATCAGCGCACCGGCCAGCGCGCCGACCGCCGATATCAGGCTGAGCAGCAGGGCGCCGCGCCAGAAATGCCGGATGTCGTTCCAATAGGCCAACGTCGAGGTGACGTAGCCTGGAAATTGCGTGACCGAGGAGGTCGCGTTGGCGACGATCGGCGGCAGGCCGACCAATGTCATGGCGCCGAAGGTGATGAAGGTGCCGCCGCCGGCGACCGCATTGGCGGCGCCTGACAGGAAGCCCGCGAAGAAGAGAAGGATGGCGTCGAAGAGAGACATGGGTGCGGCCGCGGAGAACTGTGCTATCTCTGGCTTAGAAAGCTTGTCGAACGTATACAACCCGGCACGGCGCGATTACGATGATGCCATGCCGGCGAAAAATACACCGTTCGGGGCGTGACAAAGCGCCGAAATAGCTGTATGTGCCCGCCCGTACTGGCTGGAAAACCCGCCGGACCCGTCAACAATGACGGTGTAGTCGCCCCTGTCCGAGGGTCTCGGAGACAAATGTCTCAGGGACAAAGGACATAGCCGAGCGGTCGATGGGACTGCAAGGCGAGTGTCGGACGCTCTGACTGTCGGAAGAACAAGAAGTGGATTTTTAAGATGGATCTCATCCGTCAGCTCGAGGCCGAGCAGGCCGCCAAGATCGAAGCCAAGCGCAAGCTTCCCGAATTCCAGCCCGGCGACACCGTGCGCGTCCAGGTCCGCGTGACCGAAGGCACCCGCACCCGCGTCCAGGCCTATGAGGGCGTCGTCATCGCCCGCTCCGGCGCCGGCTTCCAGGAAAATTTCACCGTCCGCAAGATCTCCTACGGCGAAGGTGTCGAGCGCGTGTTCCCGGTCTACTCGCCGATGGTCGAAGGCGTCGAGATCGTCCGTCGCGGCAAGGTGCGCCGCGCCAAGCTCTATTACCTGCGCGATCGCCGCGGCAAGTCGGCCCGCATCTCGGAAAACACCGGCGTGCGCGCCCGCAAGCTCAATGACGAAGAGCGCGATGCGCTGAACGCCGAGAAGGCCCGCATCGAGGCCGAGAAGGTCGCCGCCGCCCAGGCGCTGGCCGCCGAGACGGCCGCCAAGGAAGCCGCCGAGAAGAAGGCAGCCGACGAGGCAGCCAAGGCCGCGGAAGCGACCCCCGCCGAATAAGTTTCGACGACGATGTTTTCAAAAGGCGGCTTCGGCCGCCTTTTTTCGTTTCACCAATCTGTGAACGCCTCCATTCTCGGAAGCTGGATCCGGGTGTTGACGGCATATTATTTTGCGTACTAAATAATAGTGTACAAGGTAAATGGAGAAACATAATATGGCACTCTACACGGCACAGGCTCACGTCACCGGCGGCCGCGCCGGCCACGGCGAGACCAGCGACGGCCTCCTGAAAGTCGATCTGGCCATGCCCAAGGAACTCGGCGGGCCGGGCGGCGCTACCAATCCCGAGCAGCTCTTCGCCATCGGCTACGCCGCCTGCTTCGAAAGCGCCATCCGCTTCGTCGCGCGCAACCAGAAGCTGCCGCTTCAGGACGCCGCGATGACCGCCACCGTCAGCCTGCTCCCCAATGGCGAGGGCTTCAAGCTCGGCGTCGCGCTCGCGGCTGAAACGAAAGGCCTTGATCAGGCGGCGGCGGAAGCGCTTGTATCGGAGGCGCACAAGATCTGCCCCTATTCGAACGCCATCAGGGGCAATGTCGATGTGGCGCTTTCGGTAAAGGCGGCATGACGACAAAAATCGAAACGAGAGCCAAGCATGTCCCGGCGGAAGCCGCCGGGGCGATCCCGGTTCCGCGTCTCGACCAGCAGCTCTGCTTCGCCCTCTATTCGGCGAGCGGGTTGATGACCAAGATGTACCGCCCGCTGCTCGAGCCGCTTGGCCTGACCTATCCGCAATATCTGGTGATGCTGGCGCTGTGGGAGCGCGCGCCGCGCACGATCGGCGATCTTGGCGGAGTGCTGGGCCTGGACTCAGCAACGCTGACGCCGCTGCTCAAGCGGATGGAGGCGGGCGGCCTCGTCACCCGCCGGCGCGATGCCGCCGACGAGCGCCGGGTGCTGGTCGAGCCGACGGCCAAGGGCCAGGCCCTTCGCGCGCGCATGAAGGACGTGTTGTCGGCACTTGCCTGCGCCGTGCCGCTGGGGCCAGACGAGTTGAAAACCCTGCACGCAACGCTCACGCGTCTTGTCGCTGACTTGCGCAAGGCAACGGCTGATGACGGGTCGACGGACGCGGAAGTTTCGATCTCGGACATGGGAAAATTGTAGCCGCCAATGCAGCCGCCCACCGCACCCGCCCGCCGGGGCACGGATCGTTGCGGAAAGCTGGGGTTGAAGGCAGCCAAATCCGTTTTCACCTGTCCTGATGCAGCGGACCGTCTTGCATGGCGCTTGCGGAAAGCTAAAGTCGGCGCCGGATTTCCTGCAGGCCCGGCCGACGTCCGGGCGCTTTAATTTCCGGGGGTGTGTCATGATCAAGTCGAAACTGCTGCTGGCCGGCCTGTTGGCCCTCGTTCTGGCGCCCGTCGCCGCTTTTGCCCAGGCGCTGCCCGATCTTGGCGGCAAGAAGGTGGTGGTGGTGACCGAAAACGCCTATCCGCCGCTGCAATTCATCGACGCCAAGACGGGAAAGCAGATCGGCTGGGAGTACGACGCGATGAACGAGATCGCCAAGCGGCTGAATTTCAAGGTCGAATACCAGAACACCTCCTGGGACGCGATGATCCAGGCGGTTTCCGACAACCAGTACAACATCGGCATGACCGGCATCACCATCAAGGACGACCGCAAGGAGAAAGTCGATTTCTCCGACCCCTATATGCGCTCGGAGCAGTTCATGCTGGTGCGCGGCGATGAAAGCCGCTTCACCGACGCCAAGACGTTCGGCGCCTTCAAGGACGGGCTGATCGGCGCGCAGGCGGGCACCACGCCCTTCTACACCGCCGTCTACAGCGTGCTCGACGGCAATGAGCAGAACCCGCGCATCAAGCTGTTCGAGACCTTCGGCGCCACGGTGCAGGCATTGAAGTCGGGCGACGTCGATGTGGTGCTCACCGACGGCACGGCGGGCAAGGGTTATGTCGATGCTTCGGAGGGCAAGCTGAAGCTGATCGGCGGACCGCTCGGCAGCGAGGATTTCGGCTTCATCTTCCCCAAGGGCTCCGACCTGGTGAAGCCGGTCAATGCCGCGATCGCGGCGCTGAAGGCGGATGGCACTTTCGATGCGCTGAACAAGAAGTGGTTCCTTGATTACAAGATGGGTCAGTGATTTCCTGCTGACTTTGCGCTTGAACGCCCCCCTCTGCCCTGCCGGGCATCTCCCCCTCAAGGGGAGAGATTGGCAGCTGCGGCCTCGTCACTCATTTTATGATGCTGGGTATCGGCGAAAGCCAACGCGACATTCGATCTCCCCCCTTGAGGGGGAGATGGCCGGCAGGCCAGAGGGGGGTGCCTTGGCGCGATCCTTTTGATGCAGCCCTCTTCCTCCAAACCCGAATTCCCCTGGTGGCTGGCGGTTGCCGCCGTCCTCTCCCTGGCGGCGGCGTTGTTCATCGCCTCCAGCGATCTCTACGCCCAGGTCTTCGCCACCGTCGCCAAGGGCATCGGCATCACCGTCTTCGTCACGGTGGTCGCCTTTGCGCTGGCCTCGATGATCGGCCTCGGCATTGCGCTGATGGGCCTGTCGGGTTCGCCCTGGTTGCGGCAGATCGCCCGCTTCTATGTCGAGATCATCCGTGGCGTGCCGATCCTGGTGCTCCTGTTCTGGATCGCGTTCGCCGGCGCGCCGGCCTTTGTCGCGGCCTGGAACACGCTGACCGCGCCGCTGCAGAGCGCCGGCCTGCTCGGCGAGCTTCTGGTGCGGGACGTCTCGCTGTTGTGGCGCGCCATCATGGCGCTGACCATCGGCTACTCCGCCTTCATCTCCGAGGTTTTCCGGGCCGGCATCCAGGCGGTCGAAAAGGGCCAGATCGAAGCGGCCAAGGCGCTTGGCCTGAGCCGCTCCCAGCGCTTCCGGCTCGTCGTGTTTCCGCAGGCGATCCGCACCATCCTGCCGCCGCTGGGTAACGACTTCGTCGCCCTGGTCAAGGATTCCTCGCTGGTCTCGGTGCTCGGCGTCGCCGACATCACCCAGATGGGCAAGGTCTATGCCGCTGGCTCGTTCCGCTTCTTCGAGACCTATTCGATCGTCGCCTACATCTATCTCATCCTGACCGTCGGCCTGTCGCTGGCACTCAGGGCACTGGAGCGGCGCTTGCGCCGCCAGCACGAGGAATAGTTTTTGGGCAAAGACAGGGTTATCTTGCATTTATGCATGTCATTGGCCCAAAACCGCGACGCCCTTTTGGGCGACATGCATAAGCGGGAGAAGCAAGACCGATGATCGTCGACAAGGCCAATGCGGCGCTGGATTCCGTCTATGGAGCCGACACGCCGGAAACGCTGGCGCAAGCCTATGCCGCATGGGCCGCGACCTATGACAGCGAGACCGCTTCGCTTGGCTATCTCCTGCCGTTCCTCATCACCGCCTGGATAGCGCGCCATGTGCCGGCGGGTGAAGGGCCGCTGCTCGACGCCGGCTGCGGCACGGGCCTGTCGGGGCCATCGCTGAAGGCGCTGGGTTACGGCGATATTGCCGGGCTCGACCTGTCCGACGACATGCTGAAGATCGCCGGCAGCCGCAATGCGTATGGCGAGCTGAAAAAGGCGATGCTGGGCGGACCGCTGCCATGGCCGGATGGCCATTTCCGCGCCCTCTTCTCGACTGGCGTGTTCACCATCAGCCACGCGCCGGCGTCGGGCCTGCACGAACTGGTGCGCATCACGCGCAAAGGCGGCCACGCCATCTTCACCGTGCGCGACCAGGTTTTCGAAAGCGGCGGTTTCCAGGCCGTGTTCGACGACCTCACACAGGCAAGGAAATGGCGCCTGGTCGAGCAAAGCCCGTGGTTCCGCTGCTATGCCATCGCCGAGCCCGATGCGCTGGTGAAGACGTTTGTGTTCGAGGTTCTGTAGGGTCTCAAATTCGCGGAGTCGCGCTGCCCCTCATCGCCCTGCCGGGCACTTCTCCCCGTATAGTGACGGGGAGAAGGGGCTGGCCGCAGCCTCGACGCCTTTCTCTGGCGACGTAGACGATTGGCGAAGTCAGCGAAGAGAGCTTCCCTCTCCCCGTCACTATACGGGGAGAGGATGCCGGCAGGCAGGTGAGGGGCAGCGCCAACGTCTGGATGGGTTGAGGGATAATTCAAAGCCTGAGCGGTTGCCTGAGTCATCGGATCAACCAATTGCCGAAAAGGCAAAACGTTGCTATCTACGCCGCCATGGAAGAGCTTTTTGGCAATCCGGCCTATAAGGGTTTCGTGCTGCAGGACAGGAAACGCCTGCCGTCGCGATTCTCCGCGCGCGTGTCCGGCGCCCTGACCAGCCGACTTCGCTGATCCCCGACGGTCGGCCGCAGGCTTGCGGCATCTGCTCCTTTCCTCATTCCAAATCGACGGATTTACGCACATGAGCGCACCGCGCACCCTCTACGACAAGATTTTCGACGACCATGTCGTCGACCGCCAGGACGACGGCACCTGCCTGCTCTACATCGACCGCCACCTCGTCCACGAAGTGACCAGCCCGCAGGCCTTCGAAGGCCTGCGCATGAGCGGCAGAAAGGTCCGGCATCCGGAAAAGACGCTAGCCGTGGTCGACCACAACGTCTCGACCTCGCCCGAGCGCAAGTTCGGCATCAAGAACGAGGAAAGCCGCATCCAGGTCGAGGCGCTGGCCAAGAACGCCAAGGATTTCGGCGTCGAGTATTATTCCGAGAACGATATCCGGCAGGGCATCGTCCACATCATCGGCCCGGAGCAGGGTTTTACCTTGCCCGGCATGACCATCGTCTGCGGTGACAGCCACACTTCGACGCACGGTGCCTTCGGCGCGCTAGCGCACGGTATCGGCACGTCGGAGGTCGAGCATGTGCTGGCGACGCAGACGCTGATCCAGCGCAAGGCCAAGAACATGCTGGTGCGCGTCGACGGCCAACTGCCGGAAGGCGTGACCGCCAAGGACATCATCCTGGCCATCATCGGCGAGATCGGCACCGCCGGCGGCACCGGCTATGTCATCGAATATGCCGGCGAGGCGATCCGCTCGCTGTCGATGGAAGGCCGCATGACCATCTGCAACATGTCAATCGAGGGCGGTGCCCGCGCCGGCCTGATCGCGCCCGACGAGACGACCTTCGCCTATGTCAAGGACAAGCCGCGCGCGCCGAAGGGCGCGGCCTGGGGCGCGGCGCTCGAATACTGGAAGACACTGCAGTCGGACGAAGGCGCGCATTTCGACAAGGTGATCGTGCTCGACGCGGCGAAACTGCCGCCGATCGTCTCCTGGGGCTCCTCGCCGGAAGACGTGGTGTCGGTCCAGGGCGTGGTGCCAAATCCGGAGGAGATCACCGACGAGAATAAGCGCACCTCGAAGATCCGCGCGCTCGATTATATGGGGCTGACGCCGGGAACCAGGATCACCGACATCGCGCTCGATCGCGTCTTCATCGGCTCCTGCACCAATGGCCGTATCGAGGATCTGCGCGCCGCTGCCAAGGTGGTCGAGGGCAGAAAAGTCAATCCACGTGTCAACGCCATGATCGTGCCGGGCTCCGGCCTGGTCAAGGAACAGGCGGAAGCCGAGGGTCTCGACAAGATCTTCCTCGCCGCCGGTTTCGACTGGCGCGAGCCGGGCTGCTCGATGTGCCTGGCCATGAACGACGACCGGCTGAAGCCACATGAACGCTGCGCCTCGACCTCGAACCGCAATTTCGAGGGCCGGCAGGGGTTCAAGGGCCGCACCCATCTGGTGTCGCCTGCCATGGCGGCGGCTGCGGCGATCGCCGGCCACTTTGTCGATATCCGCGACTGGAAATAATCCAGCCCGGGCGGAACCCGGGCCGCGCGGCCCGGGTCAAGCCTTCCCGTCGCGCCGGATGAGTTCGTGGAATTCCTCCCGGTGCCCAGGTTCGTCGGCCGCGACGACAAGCGCCAGTTGCTGCTCCTCAAAGATCTTGAACCACTCGTCCCATTCGACGAGCTCATAGCCACCGGCATTGACCGGCCGTTCCGGCTGGTCCTGATCCTGATAGGCGTGCTGGCCGAAGACCAGCCTCAACATCGGCTGCGTTCCCGCCTCGGGCGATATGTCGACGATTGCCGGAAAGCCGGCGCGCCCGGCAGTCCATGAACGGATTGCATCGTGGTCGGTCAATGTGATCGTGTCGGCCATGCTCTGCTCCTGATGGTGAATGCATGAACGCCGCCGACAGCGCTGGGTTCCCCCGCAACATATCGTGGCGACACTCCGAGTTTAACCGCTTGTTTGCGCTTGCCCTCTAAGCTCTTCCCCGACGTCAAGCAAGGGGAAGTCACCGTCCTTTGGACACCGGCCTGCTGATAGCGCTGCTCAATCCGACGATCGCGCTGGCCCTCGGCGCGGCCTTCCTCGTGCTATGGACCTATCAGCGCCACCGTCCTTATCTTGCTGTGCTGGCGTTCAGCTACTGTGTTTCGGCACCCGGCTTTCTGTTGCAGTATTTCACCTTGCCCATTGGCATGGTGCTGACCAAGCTGGTGTCCAACATCTGCTTCATCATCGCCGGCTGTTGCCTGTCCGGCGCCATCGTCGCCCGCTACGGCCGCAAGGTGCCCTATCCGGGGCTCGGCGTGCTGGCAGGGGGCGGCCTGGCATCGTTCTGCTGGTTCCTGTTCGTTGAGCCGGATCTCACCTGGCGTATCCTGGCGATGAATTTCGCCTTCGGCGGCATCAGCCTTCTGGTCGGCGCCGAATTGCGGCCGGTTCGCAACAACGGCCCGACAGAGAAAATCCTGTTCGTGCTGTCGCTGCTGTCGAGCCTCAATTTCTTCGTGCGCACCCTTGCCGTCGTCATCGCGCACGGGCCGTTCACCACCTATGACGGATTCTATGGCTCGTCCTATTGGACGACGGCGCTGCTGTCGCATGCGCTGTTGTCGTTGCTGATCGCGCTTTGCCTGTTCACCGCCGCGGCGCTCGACGTGATGAAGGCGCTGAAGGCCGAGACGCACACCGACCCCCTGTCGGGCCTGCTCAACCGGCGCGGCTTCGAGGAGCGCGCGGAGTTCCTGTTGCAGCGTTGCGCGGCGGCGAAGTTTCCGGTGGCGCTGGTGCTGGCCGACCTCGATCATTTCAAGGCGCTCAACGACGCGCACGGGCATGCCGCCGGCGACCGGGTGATTGCCGATTTCGCCGCCAAGCTCCGGTCCGCCACCGGCGAGCGCGGAGCCGCCGGCCGCGTCGGCGGCGAAGAGTTCGCGGTGCTCCTGCCGTTGAGCGACCTTGCCGCGGCGCGAATGTTCGCCGAAGCGGTGCGCACGCTCTATTCGGCAGGAGGCGTCGACGGGCTTCCAACCGGCACCAAGGTCACCGCAAGTTTCGGCGTGGCGGCCCGCACTGGTGACGAGGCCCTGGGGCCGTTGATGCGCCGCGCCGACGAGGCGCTCTACAAGGCCAAGAAGAATGGCCGCGACAGCGTGCGCCTCTCCTACCAACGACCGGAAACGGCGTTCGTGCCGGAGCTCTCCAAGACCGGCTGACGCCGCAACCTCCAACCTCGCGTTAACGTCTTTTTCGCCCGTCGATGTTAGCTGAGGCCGGGGGTTCGAAAAAGAAATGAGCGGCGCCAATTTCATCCTGCTGATCAATTTGTCGGTTGCCGGCCTGCTGGCGGCCGCCTTCATGACGATCGCCTTTCAAGATGCCGGCCGCGCCCCCGCGCGGTGGTTTGCCTACGGCTATCTCCTGGGCATGGCCTATTTCGCCATCGAATTCAGCATCCCCGCCTTCACCGATGCGCGGCTTCCGGTGGCCGTCGCCTTTGCCGTGTTCCTTGGCGCCACTATAAGTTTCAACGGCGGGCTGGCCCACAAATATGGCGTGGCGCCGCCGTGGCGGCCAATGCTGTTCTTCCTGTTCGCCACCACCATCGCGGTCTACTGCTTGCAGGACCTACCGCGCCAGTCGCTGGCCCGCATGATGGCTTACCAGCTTCCCTATGCCGCCATGCAGTTCGTCGGCCTCGGTATAGTCTGGTCTTCAAGGCAGAGGTTCGGCCGGCTCGACCGCATCCTGATGGCCGTGCTGGCGCTCAGCGGCATGCAGTTTGCCTCCAAGCCGTTCATCGCGCATGCGCTCGGCGGCTGGGGTGCTGATCCGCAGGCCTATCTGCAAAGCAACTACGCCCTGGTGTCGCAATCGCTCGGCACCATCTTCGGCCTTGCGCTGGCGCTGCTGATGCTGGCGATCCTGGTTCGCGACGTGCTGGCTGAGGTGACTTCAAAATCGGAGACCGATACGCTCTCGGGATTGCTCAACCGCGGCGCCTTCACGCGTCGGGCCGAACTTGCGGTGCTTGGCGCCACGCGGCAAGGCATGCCGGTGGCCGTGGTCATCGCCGATCTCGATGATTTCAAGAGCATCAACGACGGTTTCGGCCACGCCTCCGGCGACCGGGTTATCGAGACCTTTGCCGGCTTGTTGCGCGAGGCCGCCGCCGGCCACCATGTCGCGGGCCGCATCGGCGGGGAGGAATTCGCCATCATGCTCCGCGGGGCCAACATCGCCGCCGCCCGGCTGTTCGCCGAAGGCACACGCAGCGCGTTCGGCGCGCTGCCCATCGACGGCCTGCCGGCGGATAGTCGCTGCACCGCGAGTTTCGGGGTCGCCGAACTCCATCCGAACGAGAACGTCGCCGATCTCATGCGGCGTGCGGATGCGGCGCTCTATAAGGCGAAGCATGCCGGGCGGGACTGCGTGCGCGTCTCCGCCGGGCCAGTCGGCGTCCCTTCGTCAGCCGGCACCGAAGCAAGCCACTTCTAACTCTTTGTGGCCTGACGCAATCCCAGACGGAAAAGCGTCTCTTGGAATTACTCCAGACTATCGGCAGCGGCTGAGCTGCGGCATCTCGCCGTCGGAAAGCCCGTACATGTAGCTGCGGCCCTTCACGAACACCGGCGGCCGGTAGCAATCGCCGTAGCCCGTAATCTCGTCGGCTTCGTTCTGATAGATCACCTTCGGCTGGCCGGCGCTGGTGTAGGCCGACAGTTTCTTGGCCAGCTTGCCCTCGCCGACGATGATGCGCTTATAGCCGGCGGCGCTGTCGATGACGAGATTGCCGAAGGAATCGGCATAAACACGGTCCTGATGCTGTCCGGCGCATGCCGGCGCGGCGAAGCCGCCGGCCATGGCCGCAATCGCGGCGAGGCAAGCCAGCACTGAATTCGAACGCATTTTGTCCTCCGTTCACCGGCGCGACCTTCGGCCTCGGCCCGGACTTCGTCCGAGAAATTAACTCTTTCTTAATCTTTGTTAAGGGGCGGATGGCCTT
The DNA here is from genome assembly GCF_006441575.1 of Mesorhizobium sp. B2-4-12. Taxonomy (NCBI): domain Bacteria; kingdom Pseudomonadati; phylum Pseudomonadota; class Alphaproteobacteria; order Hyphomicrobiales; family Phyllobacteriaceae; genus Mesorhizobium; species Mesorhizobium sp. B2-4-12. The sequence goes on along the minus strand of NZ_VFVC01000051.1, from coordinate 5,048 downwards.
CGGCGGCAGATCTTGACGAATATGGTTAATTTTCACGGGATGGGACGCAGGCATCAATCCGCTTGCCTGCTCCGACCTGCTGGCTCCAGATGAAGCTGATCTTGCAGCGCCGCGTGGCTAGAGCATTTCACCGTTTCACGGAGACGGCGAAATGCCATATCTCTTTGTTTTGACGCCATTCCGGGCGGAAAACCGCTCACACTTTTCCTGGAATTGCTCTAGCGTGCGGCGCACGAAAGGGGCAGCGCATGACCTTTGGCCACACGGTTCGGGTGATCATTATCCCGCTGCTTCTCGCTGCCGCAGGTTGTGTGCCGCAAGATGGTGCGCCGCAGGCGGCATCGCACGCGGTCTCGCCCGCTCTGGCTCAGCAGTCCACCGCGCCCGCGGTGCCCTCGCCGCCGGCAACCGCGGCACCCGCAACCAAGATCACCACTGACCTTACCGTGCCGCGATCGGCACCGGCACGGCCACCTATAAATGCGGCAACGGTGATATGATCACGATCCAGAGTCTCGGCACGTCGGTTCGCGCGGTAGGGCCGGATGGCATGACCGAGGAGTTTGCGGCCTCACCCGCCAACCAGACCAGCCGCTACCAGGCGGCGACGCATGACGCAATCGTGATCGACGGACGCGAGGCGCTGGTCATGAAGAAGGGGTCGACACCGCAAACCTGCAAGCGATAAGCCCTCCCGAATCGCGACATGCTGCAGTGCAACGACGCTGCGCCGGCTTCGAAATAGCGCGTTAATCGATTGAAGCCTGATCGGCCCATTTAATCAGACTAAATTACGTTTTCGAAACGGTTTTCTGGCTTTGACGCGGTGCAAAAAGAGCATTAGAAACCGGCTGTCCGAAGTCGCAACCGGAAGCGGCATTGCCGCATTTCCACCTGAGGCTCCAGAGACGTCGAACTGGGGGAGCCATGAGCAGATCACCAGCCACCCGCGCGAATATCAGACGTGAACGGCCGCTTTCGCCGCACCTGAGCGTGTACCGGCCGCCGATCACCATGACGATGTCGATCATCCATCGCATCACCGGTAGCGCGCTCTATTTCGGCACCCTGCTGGTCGCTGCCTGGCTGATGGCGGCGGCAACCTCGCAGGGCGCATTCGACTGGATCAATTGGGCGTTCGGCACGTGGCTCGGCCGGCTCATCCTTTTCGGCTACACCTGGGCATTGATGCATCACATGCTGGGCGGTGTGCGCCACCTGGTCTGGGACACCGGCGCCGGTCTTGAAAAGCATACGGCTTCCAGGATCGCCTGGGCGACGCTCGCCGGCTCGATCCTGCTCACGCTGCTGATCTGGATCGTCGGCTACACGGTGCGGGGGGCCTGATCATGAGCGGCAACAACATCGACATGCGCACGCCGCTGGCGAAGGTCCGCGGCTTGGGTTCCGCCCACGAAGGTACCGGACATTTCTGGCGCCAGCGGCTGACCGCCATCGCCAATATCCCGCTGATCCTGTTCTTCGTCGGCTTCCTGATCGCGCTCAACGGCGCCGGTTACGCCGAGGTGCGCGCGGCACTCGCCAATCCATTCGTGGCGCTGCTGCTGGCCCTGGTGCTGATCTCTCCGCTTTACCATATGCGGATCGGCATGCAGGTGATCATCGAGGATTATGTCCATGGCGAAGGCATGAAGCTGGCGCTGATCGCCCTCAACACGTTTTTCACCGTAGCGGTCGGCGTCGCCTCGCTCTTCGCCCTGCTCAAACTGGCATTCGGAGGCTGAGTTGGCCAAGGACGCGAAATCAGCCAACACGGCAGGCTATAGCTTTGTCGACCACAAATTCGACGTGGTGGTCGTCGGCGCCGGCGGGGCGGGCCTGCGCGCCACGCTCGGCATGGCCGAGCAAGGCCTGCGTACCGCCTGCATCACCAAGGTGTTCCCGACCCGCTCGCACACGGTGGCCGCGCAAGGCGGCATTGCCGCCTCGCTCTCCAATATGGGGCCCGATTCCTGGCAGTGGCACATGTACGATACCGTCAAGGGCTCGGACTGGCTGGGCGATGTCGACGCCATGGAATATCTGGTGCGCGAAGCACCGGCCGCGGTCTACGAACTCGAGCATTACGGCGTGCCGTTCTCGCGCACCGAAGAGGGCAAGATCTACCAGCGGCCGTTCGGCGGCCACATGATGAATTACGGCGAAGGACCGCCGGTGCAGCGCACTTGCGCCGCCGCCGACCGCACCGGCCACGCCATCCTGCATACGCTCTACGGCCAGTCGCTGAAGCACAACGCGCAGTTCTTCATCGAGTATTTCGCCCTCGACCTGATCATGGAGCCGGACGGCACCTGCACCGGCGTCGTCGCCTGGAACCTCGATGACGGCACCATCCACCGCTTCTCGGCCAAGATGGTGGTGCTGGCGACGGGCGGCTATGGCCGCGCCTATTTCTCGGCAACCTCCGCGCACACCTGCACCGGCGACGGCGGCGGCATGGCGGCGCGCGCCGGCTTCCCCTTGCAGGACATGGAATTCGTGCAGTTCCACCCGACCGGCATCTATGGCGCCGGCTGCCTGATCACCGAAGGCGCGCGCGGCGAGGGCGGCTATCTCGTCAATTCCGAGGGCGAGCGCTTCATGGAGCGCTACGCGCCGTCGGCCAAGGACCTGGCCTCGCGCGACGTTGTCTCGCGCTGCATGACGCTGGAGATCCGCGAGGGCCGGGGCGTCGGCAAGAAGAAGGACCACATCTTCCTGCATCTCGACCATCTCGATCCGGCGGTGCTGCATGAGCGGCTGCCCGGCATTTCGGAATCGGCCAAGATCTTTGCCGGCGTCGACCTGACCAAGGAGCCGATCCCGGTGCTGCCGACGGTGCACTACAATATGGGCGGCGTGCCGACCAATTACTGGGGCGAGGTGCTGAACCCGACCGCCTTCAACCCCGACCAGGTGTCGCCCGGTCTGATGGCGGTCGGCGAGGCCGGCTGCGCCTCCGTGCACGGTGCCAACCGACTGGGCTCGAACTCGCTGATCGATCTGGTGGTGTTCGGCCGTGCGGCGGCGATCCGCGCCGGCCAGGTCATCGACCGCAAGTCGGCCATCCCTTCGCCCAATGAAGCCTCGGTCGAAAAGATCATGGAACGCTTCGACAAACTGCGCCACGCCAACGGCTCGACGCCGACGGCGGTGCTGCGCGAGAAGATGCAGAAGGCGATGCAGGAAGACGCAGCCGTGTTCCGCACGCAGGAATCGCTCGAAAATGGTTGCAAGCGCATTTCGGAAATCTGGGGCGAGCTCAAGGACATCAAGGTGTTCGACCGCTCGATGATCTGGAACTCCGACCTGGTCGAGACGCTGGAACTGGAGAACCTGATGGCCAACGCCATCACCACGGTCTACAGCGCCGAGGCGCGCAAGGAGAGCCGTGGCGCCCATGCGCGTGAGGACTTTTCCGCGCGCGACGATGCCAACTGGCGCAAGCACACGCTGGCGCACCTAAGCGAAGACGGCACGGTGACGCTCAGCTACCGCCCGGTGCATACCGAGCCGCTGCTGGCCGAAAAGGACGGCGGCATCAGCCTCGCCAAGATCGCGCCGAAGGCCAGGGTGTATTGATGATGGCGTTGGCGGCCACGGGGTATTCCGGCACGCCTCTTCCGGCCAAGCTCGGCCTGAAGGACGGCATGATCGCTGCCTTCATCGCGCTGCCGCCCGAACTCGACGAACTCGCCGAGGCGGCGAATTTCGCTTCGGTCGACCGGCTGGCCGACTGGTCCGGTATCTCGGGCATTCACCAGAGATACGATGCCGTCCATGCCTTCACCAAGCAACGCGCCGAGATCGAGGATCGCCTCGGCGCACTCGAAACGGCGATCAAGCGCGACGGCATGGTCTGGGTCTCCTGGCCGAAGAAGGCCTCGAAAGTGCCGACCAACGTCACCGAGGCCGTTGTCCGCGCCGAGGCGCTGAAACTCGACCTCGTCGACGTCAAGGTCGCCGCCGTGAACGAAATCTGGTCCGGGCTGAAGCTCGTCATCCGAAAGGACCTGAGGTAATGGTCGAACTGACGCTCCCCAAGAATTCGAAGATCCAGCAGGGTAAGACCTGGCCGAAGCCGGAAGGCGCCACCAATCTCAGGGAATACCGCATCTACCGCTGGTCGCCGGACGATGACGAGAATCCGCGCATCGACACCTATTTCGTCGACATGGACGATTGCGGGCCGATGGTGCTCGACGCGCTGCTCTGGATCAAGAACAAGATCGATCCGACGCTGACCTTGCGCCGCTCCTGCCGCGAAGGCATTTGCGGCTCCTGCGCCATGAATATCGACGGCTCCAACACGCTGGCGTGCACCAAGGGCACCGAGGACATTTCCGGCGCCGTGAAAATCTATCCGCTGCCGCATATGCAGGTGGTGAAGGATTTGGTGCCTGACCTCACCAATTTCTACGCCCAGCATGCCTCGATCGAACCGTGGCTGAAGACGGTGTCGCCGACGCCGGCCAAGGAATGGCTGCAGAGCCATGAGGACCGCGAGAAGCTCGACGGGTTCTACGAATGTATCCTGTGCGCCTGCTGCTCGACCTCCTGCCCGAGTTACTGGTGGAACGGCGACCGCTATCTGGGCCCCGCGACCTTGCTGCAGGCCTATCGCTGGCTGATCGACAGCCGCGACGAGGCCAAGGGCGAGCGGCTCGACAATCTGGAGGATCCGTTCCGGCTCTATCGCTGCCACACCATCATGAACTGCGCGCAGACCTGCCCGAAAGGCCTAAACCCGGCCAAGGCGATTGCCGAAATCAAGAAGATGATGGTGGAGAGACGGGTTTAGGCTCGCGGATTTGTTAGCGGGAATTTCGAAGGCAGCGTTCCTTCGCGCCCCCTCTGTCCTGCCGGACATCTCCCCCGCAAGGGGGAGATTGCCGTCATTGCGGCTTTCGCTAATCTTCGACGGCCGCAAAATGATCGAGCGGCGCAAAAGCTGCCGATCTCCCCCCTTGTGGGGGAGATGTCCGGCAGGACAGAGGGGGGCGCTGTCCCTCCGACCTTAGCAAGGATAGCAACCCAATGACCGATCT
>NZ_VFVC01000050.1:0-42651 GCF_006441575.1 Mesorhizobium sp. B2-4-12 | reverse complement strand
ATCTCCCCCCTTGAGGGGGAGATGCCCGGTAGGGCAGAGGGGGGTGCCTCGCGGTGACCTGCGGGATCTTCTCCAGTGAATATCCTCGTCCTCTTTGCCCATCCGGTCGAGACCAGCTTCAATGCCGGCCTGCACCGCATGATCATCGAGCAGCTGAGGGCGGCGGGCCATTCGGTCGACGACTGTGACCTCTACGCCGAGAATTTCGACCCGAGGCTGACGCGTAAGGAGAGGCTGGACTATCACAACCAGCGCGGTCCCGGGGAAGCTGTTGCGCCCTATGTCGAGCGTCTGTTGCGGGCCGATGCGCTGGTGCTTTCCTACCCGGTCTGGAACTACGGCTTCCCGGCGATCCTGAAGGGCTTCTTCGATCGCGTCTTCCTGCCCGGCGTGTCGTTCAAGCTGGTCGACGGCAAGGTGCAGCCTTCGCTGCACAACATCAAGAAGGTCGCAGCTGTCACCACCTATGGCGGCAGCCGGTTTCGCGCCATCTTGATGGGCGATCCGCCGCGCAGACTGATCAAGCGCATGCTGCGCGCCACGGTAAAGCCCGGCGCCTCGGTGACTTACCTCGCGCACTACGCGATGAACCTGTCGACCGACCAAACGCGGAAGGCCTTCATGACCAAGGTCGCGGACAGGATGGATGCGTTCTGATGCGGGTCCTCGTGGTCTACTGCCATCCGGTGCCGGAAAGCTTTTGCGCCGCCATCCGTGACACCGCCATCGACGTGCTGAGGCGCAGAGGCTGGGAGGTGCGGCTGCTCGACCTCTATGCCGAGAAATTCGATCCGGTGATGGGCTGCGAGGAGCGGCGGACCTATAATGAGCGAGCGCCGCAGGATCCGGCGCTGAAACCGCATTTCGAACTGCTCAACTGGGCCGAGGCGCTCCTGTTCGTCTATCCGACCTGGTGGTACGGGCTGCCGGCGATGCTGAAGGGCTGGCTCGACCGGGTGTGGGCCACCGACATCGCCTTCAAGCTGCCGGCCGGCAAGGGCGGGATCAAGTCGCTGATGACGCATGTCACCAAGGTCGGCGTCATCACCACCTGCGGCGCGCCGACCTGGTGGAGCGTCGTCGTCGGCCAACCGGGGCGCAAGACCCTGCTGCGTGGCATGCGGGCACTGTGTGCGACGCGCTGCCGGACGTTTTTCCTGGCACACTATCTGATGGATGCCTCGACGCCGCGGACACGAGCTGCGTTCCTGGCGAAGGTGCGGATGAGGCTGGAGAGGTTTTGATGGACTTTACCCTCCCCCTTGTGGGGAGGGTCGCGCAGCAAATGCCGCTCGGGCGGCTTTTGCGAAGCGGGGTGGGGGTCTCGTAGGGCGCACCCCCACCCCGTCCCGCAATCTCCGCTTCGCTCCGACCGCGAGCCGACCCTCCCCACAAGGGGGAGGGTGGGAGCCTCAGCTCGCCAGCCGGCTCACCATTTCGTGCTGGGCGTAGGCGCGGCCGAAGCGGTTGGCGAGGAAGGCGTCCAGCGCGATCTCTTCCTGCTTGACGAAGCCGGTCGCCGGCAGGCTGCCGTCGGCCAGCATATCGAGCACGGCGCAGATGCCGGAAGCCGTGGTGATCTGGATGGCGCTGCGCACCGTCTGGCCGACGCGCCTGGAATAGATCTTGTTGGCGTAGGTCTCCTGCAGCAGGCGGCCGTTCTTGCGGCCCGAAACGGTGACGAAGACGATGACCACGTCCTGCAGCGTTGCCGGCAGGGCGCTCTCGAAAATGTCCTTCAGCACATCGCGACGGTGACGGAGCCCAAGGTCGTTGAGCAGCGCCTTCATGATCGCGGCGTGGCCCGGATAGCGGATGGTGCGGTAGTTCAGCGTGCGCACCTTGCCCTTCAGCGTCTCGGCCAGGGTGCCGAGCCCGCCGGAGGTGTTGAAGGCCTCGTAGGTGACGCCGTCGAGCGAGAACTCCTCGCGCTCTTCCAGCGGCGGCACCTCGACCAGCTCGCCCTCGACGATCGCCTCGCAGGGCTCGCAATATTCGTTGATGACGCCGTCGGTGCTCCAGGTCAGATTGTAATTCAAGGCGTTGGACGGGTACTGCGGCAAGGCGCCGACGCGCATGCGCACGCTTTCCAGCGTATCGAAGCGGCTGGCGAGATCGTTGGCGACGATCGAGATGAAGCCCGGCGCCAGCCCGCATTGCGGGATGAAGGCGCTCTTGGCGGAACGGGCAAGCTCCTTGACCCGCCTGGTCGAGACGACATCCTCGGTGAGATCGAGATAGTGCACGCCGGCGCTGGCCGCCGCCTCGGCTATGCGCGTGGTGAGGTGGAAGGGCGCGGCGCTCAACACCGCGAACTTGCCGGCGAGCGCCGCCTCCAACGCGCCGAGTGCTGCGATATCGAGTTCGAGCGTCTCGACACCCTCAGGTACTTCGGCAGCGGCGAGCTGCGCCGCCGAGCGGTCGACGAGGGTGACGTGGTAGTCGCCCGTCGCGGCCAGCATTTCGGCGATGGTCGAGCCGATCTTGCCGGCGCCGACGATAACGATGTTGTTCATGGTCAAATACCCCTGCCAATCTGCGTTTACCGGAATCATCGCAGCTTGCCTGTCGAAAGGAAGCGTGGATTATGGCAAAGTGAAACCTATCTTTAGCCGATCTGCCGAAGGAATTCGTTGAAATGCTCAGTGAAGCCGAACTGGCCCTGCTCTCTCTGCTGCGCGCCAACGCACGCACCTCGACAGCCGAACTGGCGCGGCAGCTCGGCGTATCGCGCACGACGGTGCAGAGCCGGATCGAGCGGCTGGAACAACGTGGCATCATTACCGGCTACGGCGTCCGGCTGTCGCCGGACTATGAGCAGGGGCTGGTCCGGGCGCATGTGCTGCTCACCGTCACGCCAAAGCTCGCCGACAAGGTGGTGCGGGCTCTGCAGGCGCTGCCACCGGTCAGGACGCTGCACTCGGTGAGTGGCAATTTCGACATGATCGTCATCGTCGACGCGCCATCGATCCGCGACCTCGACGCGCTGCTCGACCAGATCGGCGCCATGGACGGGGTCGAGCGGACCTCGTCGTCGATCATCCTGTCGACGCGGATCGACCGCTGAACGGCGGTCCGAGGCTGTGCGGCTCCGGGCCGGTCGTGAACGGCTCTACCCTCTTACCGATTTGTAAGAACGCCGCAAAACGCCGGTATGATTGACAGGTCAGTGTCACGTCTGAACCGCTGCGGCTGAAATCGTCCCAAGCCGAAGACCTGTCGTGTTCCGAGAGGTGGCTTTGACCATACCGCGCAGTGCTCCCGGCTGGTCGAGCCGATGGATCTGGATCACGATCGGCGCCGTCCTGCTGGCCATCGCCCTGGTCCTGATCGTCATGTCCGGAAAAGGCTCGGTGCCGGACTACGGCTTCCATCCTCTCTGGTTCTGGTAGTCGGCGGATGCCGAGACCGGTGCTGCCACATGGCCCGCCGGCCCTGGTTCGCCTTGCGTACCGGAAAACACCCGGCTCGATCGCCTGATCACCGCGTTACCCCTAGCCCGGATGTATCGGGGCTAGAAAGCCGGCCCCGCCGGCAGCAACCAAGATCGCCGCCGGCGGGGTTTCCGGCCCGGAGCGGTTCATGGTCTCACGGAAAGACGCTACGCATCTTTCCCGCAATTGCTCCGGGTGGCGGCACCTATTTAGCCGGCTGGATGCTCGATGCCGCCAGCTTGCCGGCCTTGGTGGAATAGGTCACCACCACCTTCTCGCCTGCCTTCAGCGTCTCGGCTTCGATGCCTTCCGGCAGGACGAAGGTCTTGCCGTCGGAAAGCGTGATCGAGTCGCCCTTCTTGTCGACACTGGCGATTATGCCGGTGGCCGCCTTGGCGAAAGCGCCGGTTGAGGACAAGGCGGCGAGTACCATTGCGGCTGCGATAGCTGATTTCTTCATGTTGTTTTTTCCGTTGGCTTGGTTGCGGAGCCGCCGGCTGTTGGCCGTTGAGCGGCTCCCGTATCCGGGCCGTTTGGTCGCCGGATTCGTCTCTCCTGACGAGAGACGGATCGAGCCTAGACCGTGGAGTTTTCGGTGGGCTGGCCGCAAATTTACAAATAGGTAAATCGACGTCCGGCTTCACAGGTCGCGCAGCAGTTCCGTTGCCTGTCCCGCCGATGGCCTGGCGGACAAAACGGCGGCAGCTACCGAAGCGGCGACGAGGCCGAGCACGGCTGCCAGATAGAGCCAGGGGATCGACAAGGCCTCGGGTGGCGGATCGAATATACCGGTCAGCAGCTTCACCAGCATCCAGGCTGTCAGCAGCCCCGAAAGGAGGCCGAACGCCATGCCGCCGACAAGGATCAGCAGACCTTCGCCCCAAAGGAAGGCAGCGAGCTGGCGGGGTTTGGCGCCGATCGCGGCAAGGATGGCGAAAGGCCGGCGACGCTCGAAGAACCCCAGTGCCAGCATCAGCCCGGCGGCGGCCGCGGCCATGACGACCGCGAAGCCCAGTTCGATTGCCGTCAAACCGCCAAGGTCGACCGCGGTCAGGCTCGAGCCGATGAGATGTGCCGCCTGGCCGATGTCGGCCACCTTCAGCGTCTGATCGAAATCCAGCACCGAAGAAGCCTGTCGCGCCAGCTCGGCGGGATCCGCCTTGGCCCGCATAAGCACGTATTCGGATGCATCGGAGCCGGTCATGCGGGCGACATAGGCCGAATTGGCGACAAGGAATGAATCCTTTGGCGCGGTCGGAAATTCGCGTGCGACGCCGATGAACTTGAAGGCCACGGGATGATACTGGTGATCCCTGGCATCGACGAGCCGCAGGTTGATCGTATCGCCTTGCTGGAGCTGGAAATCCTGCACGGTCTCTTCCGACACCAGGACACCGTCCGGCGTCGCGGCGAGCAGGGCAAGCGTGCCGGCGGCGCTGGCGCCGCTGAAATAGGCGTCGGAAAGACCGGTCGCGCGTCCGATGCGATTGGGGTCGATGCCATAAAGATCCTGCAGGTCGGCGCCGACATAGGCGAAACGATGTTGCATGGGTTCGGCCGCCGTCGCATCGGGCAGCGAGGCGAGCGCCGCGAGGTGGGCTCCGGCGGGCTTGTCCGTCGTGCCGAAGACGGTGACGTCGGAGCCGTTGGTGAGCTCGGCGTCGATGCGTGCCTGGGCATTGTAGGTGGTGTTGAAGACGGCCGTCGAGGTTGCGAAGGAGATGGCCAGCGCGGTCATGGCAATGCCGATCGTCAGGCGGCCCGATTGCCGCGACAGCGCGGCCGATACGATGGGCGCCAAGGCTCCCGATACCGGCGCGACAATCAATCTCAGGAGCGTGCCGTTGCGGGCGATGACCGTGGCCGACAGCCTGATGGTCAGCAGCGCCATGCCGAGCCAGAACAGGGCGGGGGCGACGAACGCCTTGTAGTCCACGGCTGTCGCGGCCACGCCTTCGGGCGCAAGCACGATCTGATATCCGGTGCTCGCCGATTGCCAGAAGACCAATCCCGCCGCGGCGAGCAGCAGGCCGTCCAGCCACAGGCGCTGCCACAGCGGTGGATGTGGCCGGCTCACGGTGCGCCGCGCCGCCATCACGGTCGCCCAGCGCGCGTCCCGCCAAGCCGGGTAGAGAAAGGCCATGAGCCCGACCAGCAGTCCGAAGAAGGCGACAAGAAGCAGCTTCGGCTGGTTCACGCCAGGCGCAGCGTCAAGGCCTGGGGCGGCCATGCCAAGGAGGAATACCACGGCCATGCCGAAGGCGGTTCCGCCAATGGCGGCGACGGCGGCCTCTGTCGCGGACAGAAGCAATATGTCCTTCGCCGTCGCGCCGCGGACGCGAAGCAGCGCCTGCTCGGTGCGCCGGCGTTCCGCGCCGGACGAGGTAACGGCAAAGGTAAGCGCGATCGCCAATGCGATGCCTGGCAGTCCGAGGAACAGAAACAGCACGGAGGCGTACAACGCATCCTCGCGAACCGCTCCGAGGCGCGAGCCGAGATTATCGGCCACCAGGGCCTGGCCGGCGACTCTTGCCTCGAGATTGCGCTGCGCGGCAGTGACAAAGGTATAGGCCGCGACCGGATCCGGCGGCAGCGCCCCGTGCGCGAGCCGCACATGCAATTGCAGCCGGGCGGTGTCGGGGCGCGCCTTGCCCTGCGGGTCGAACGATTGCCGCCAGGTCTCCTGCGGCAGGATGAGGACGTTGTCGGGCGGGGCCTGTGGCGCTGCCTGCGGCGGCAGACCGACAGCCTGGAACAGGGCGTCGGCGTCGGGCAGGTCGACCACGCCGGCAATCCTGACCTCCGCCGGCGGCAAACCCATCCGCTGGATCGAGACCGTGTCGCCGGGGGCGACATGGAGGTTGGCAGCGGTCTGCTGGGCAATCAGTGCGCCGTCGGGACTACCGGAAAGCAACCGGGTCTCCGCCGGGAAATCGCTCGAATACCCGCTATCGAAAGCAACCACCTGGCCAGGCCCCGTGGTCTGGGTCGTGCCGCCGGTTCGAGCCTCGAAGCCGGCGACATCGGCATAGCGGACCTGATGCACGGCCCTGACCGGAGCAGCTTCAGTCAGGGCCTTGCCGACGAGACCCGGATCGGCACCGGAAATCACTTGCACCTGCCAATCGATCGGGACCGCCGACACGGCGCGGGCGGTCATCGATGCATTGGCATTGGCGAGGAAGAGCGCCATCGCCGCAAGCAGGGCGACCGTCAGCGCGATGCCGGCTGCGGCGCCCGCCACGCGCATGAAACGGCGAGCGAGCACACCACGAATCCACAGCAGGAACATCATGCCGCCGCGGTCCCCGGCCGAAGCCCGGTGGTGAGCCGGCCATGGTCCATCGTCCAGCGCGTCGCCATGCGGTTGGCCATGGCTTCGTCATGCGTGGCGACGACCAGGGCGACGTCGGTTCCTTCCAGGCGGTCGAGCACGGCGTCGAAAAAACGCAGCGCCGTTCGGCTGTCCAGCTGCCCGGTTGGTTCGTCGGCCAGCACAAGCTTCGGACCCATGACCAGGGCGCGCGCCATGGCAATACGCTGAGCCTGGCCGCCGGACAGTTCCTCCGGCAGTTTGTCGCCGAGTTCGCCGAGGCCGAACGATTGCAGAAGCGATGCCCCAATGTCCTCGGCGCCGGCATTCTCGCCGGCCAGCAGCAAGGGCAAGCCGACATTCTGGACTGCGGTCAGGGCGGGAAACAGGCTGGGCGACTGGAACACGAAGCCGATCTGGCGCGGCCTCAGGGCCTCGAATGTGCCGAGGCCGGGCCATTCGACAATGCCGGCGGTCGGCCTGTCGAGGCCGCCGAGGATATGCAGCAGCGTCGTCTTGCCGCTGCCGGAAGGTCCGACGAGCGCGATGCGCGCGCCCGACACGATCTCGCAGCCGACATTGCACAGCACCTCGATCCGACCGGCGTTGCCATCCCGGAAGTGCCGCCCGAGGCCTTTTGCGACGACAAGCGTTTCACCCACGATCGATCCTCCCATCCTTCAGCCTGATGATGCGATCCGCCCGCTGCGCCAGCGCCTTGCTATGGGTGGCCAGCAGCGTCGCCCGTCCGGTGTCGCGCCTCGCCTCGAAATGAGCGATCAGCCTGGATTCGGTATCGCTATCGACCTCGGCGGTCGGCTCGTCTGCAACCAGGATCAGCGGGTCGGCGGCCAGGGCCACCGCAAGGCCCGCCCGCGCCGTCTCGCCGCCGGACAGCTCGGTCGGAAAGGCATGTGCGCGATGCGCAAGGCCGACGCTTTCCAGCAGGCCGGCCATTCGCCGGTCATCCGGCTTCTTCGCCAGAAGCATCTGCAATCGAAGATTCTGCTCGACATTCAGATGGCCGAACAGGTTTCCCGATTGCAGCAGAATGCCGAAGCTGGCGGCGCGAACACGCGTGCGATGGGCCTCCGGTCGCCGGGTCAGCCGGACGCCGGACACCTCGACGTAGCCGCCATCCGGTTCATCGAGGCCGGTTACGCAGGCCAGCAAGGTGGATTTGCCGCTGCCGGAGGGCCCGACCAGGGCAACGATCTCGCCGGCGGCGACGTGGAAACTGACGCCCCGCAACGCGGCTGTCTCGTCATCGCCTATGTGGAAGAACCGATAGATCTCATGCGCGTCCAACGCGTGCATCTCATTTCCACCGGAACGAGCTGGACATCAGCTGCCACTGATCGACATTGTCGGCGCCCTTGGGCGCGTAGAGTTCGAGCACGACGAGCTTGCCGTCCTTGAAATAGAGATAACGCTCGTTCTCGAGGCGAACCTGCCGGTTGGTTACCGCGTTCGGTTCGGAGTTCGAGGTGTAGACAATGCGGATCGCGGCCCCGGCCGGCAGCTTGACCTGTTTGACGGCGCTCACCCGCACAGCGCGCCCGGCGGCCTCGAGCTTGACGACATCGTTCGCCTTGACGCTGTCGACGGTCGGCGCGGTATCCGCCTTGGAAACCGAGACGACGACGCCATCCAGCTTGTCGACGAAGCTGGCGCCGTCGGCACGATCCGACCGTGCCCAACCCTCCGGCACCTTCAGGGTGAACCCTTCTGGTGAAGTATAGTCGATGAAAACCTGCGTATCGGGGATGTCGCCCGGAGGATTTTTCTCCGGTTGGACGGGTTTCTCGGCAGCCGAGGCCGGCAGGCAGCCAAGCACCGGAGCCAGGACAGCTGTCGTTCCCAGGCATGCTGTGAAGGCGAGAACCGGCAGGACGCCGATGGTTTTCCGAAAATGGGTTCTCATTTTCCGCAGCCTTTCGATGGAAGGTGAAGTCCATCCAGTATGGCGCTGCAAGCTTACGGGCGGGTCGCCGGTCTCATACGCTTTTGTAAGCTATCGGCGCGTTGGCAAGCTTTCGGCTTCGGCTTCCGGCTCTATGGCGCCGGCGATTTTACCAGCGGAAAGCTCACCACCACGGCGAGCCCGGGCCGGCAGTCCTCCAACGTAATGGATGCGCCGTGTAGATCGGCAATGGCCCTGACAAGGCTCAGCCCAAGGCCGCTGCCCGGTGTCGAGCGGCTGTGGTCCAGCCGGTACAGCCGCTGAAACACCCTTTCGCGTTCGCCCATCGGAATGCCGGGTCCGTTGTCGGCGACGCTGGCAAGAACACGATCGCCCTGACGCGTCACCGACAGTTTGATGGTCGTGCCGGACGGGCAATGGCGAAGCGCGTTCTCCACCAGATTGGCGAACATCTGGGTCAACAGTTCGCGGTCGCCATGGATTCGGTCCGCGGCCTCCTTCAGTTGCCTGGATGACAGCAGCTTGCCATCGTCCTCGGCGACATCGGTATAGATCTCCGCTATGATTTGCAGGATCTCGTCGAGGTCGACATCGGTGAAGCGCGCCTTGCGCGCGCCGGCCTCGATCTGTGCGATCCGCAACAGCGCGTCGAAGGTCTCGTTGATCTGATGGCCCTCGGCCCGCGCATCGGCGAGATCGTCCGATACGTCCTGATCCTGCGCTGCCTTGTCGGCGGCGCCTTCCAGGATCATCTGCAGGCGATTGAGCGGTGTCTTCAGATCGTGCGCGATGTTGGTGCTGACCTGTTTCATGCCGTCAACCAGGCTCGACAGCCGGTCGAGCGCCGCATTGACTTGGCTGGAGACGATGTCGATGTCGTCGCCATTGCCGGTCAGCGGAATGCGTGTATCCAGCCGGCCATGCGAGACATCGACCATGGTGGCGGCAATGCCGTCGAGACGGCGCTGGACGCGCGAGGCGAGCAGCGCGCCGCCGGCGACCGCCAGCCCGGTGATGATCAGGGTTGCCCAGCCGAAGCTCATCAGCATGATCGTTTCCAGTTCGTCCGTCTCGGACAGGCTGAATGCGATCGTCAGGGTGTTGCCGCCGACCGCGCCGGAATAGGCGCGGTATTCGGTATCCGGAGGAATGCCGGGCATTTCGGCGCCGAACAACGAAAAGCCGTCAGGAAGACCCGCCGCGGTGAAATTGCCGGCCAGACGGTTGCCGGCCGCGTCGGTCAGCGAAAAAAGCTGTTCCTTCTTCGGGTTGCGCATGGAGTGGCTTTCAACGGTCTCCATCAATTCCTTGAGATCGCTGTCGGAATAGGTCGCGGCGACGACGGAATAGGTTTCCTTGATGCTCTCGTCGAGCTGTTCGGCAAGATCGGCGCTCATCATCTGGTAGACGATGGCGCCCGACAGCACGAAAGCCAGCATGAACAGGAAGGCGAATGTCAGGGCGAGCCGGAACGGCGTGCTGCGCGGCAGGCGGGCCCATCCTTCCATCATGGCGCGAGCGGTGCGTGCAGGCTGTAGCCGGTGTTACGGACTGTGTGGATCAGCTGGGTTTCGAACGGCTTGTCGATCTTGGCCCGTAGCCGGCTGATATGGGTTTCGACGACGCTGGTCTTGGGGTCGAAGTGAAAGTCCCAGACGCGTTCCAGAAGCATTGTGCGGGTGATCACGCGGCCCTCGCCGCGCATCAGCACTTCCAGCAGGCTGAACTCGCGTGGCTGCAGGTCGATCGGCTGGCCTTGCCGCGTGACGCGGCGCATGATGAGGTCCATTTCGAGATCGCCAACCCGCAGAACCGTCTTCTGTTCCTGCGCCGCCGGCCGCCGGCCAAGCGCATTGATTCGGGCAAGCAGCTCGGAAAAGGCGAAGGGCTTGACCAGATAATCGTCGCCGCCCGCCTCCAGGCCCTCGACGCGGTCGTCGACGCCGCCGACGGAGGTGAGAAAGATAGCCGGCGTGCGCACGCCGGCGGCACGGACCGCCTTGACCATCGACAGGCCGTCGAGACCCGGGATCATGCGATCGGCTATGATCACGTCATAGGCGCCGCTGGTCGCGGCGAAAAGCGCGTCATGTCCGTTGCGCAGGAGGTCGCAGACATGGCCGGCCTCTGTCAGCCCCCTGACGATGTAATCGGCGGTCCTTTGATCGTCCTCGACGAGAAGAAGTCGCATCGCTGTTCCGGTTGAATGCCGATACCGCGAACAGGCTACCACCGGCGCGGGTTCGTTCCTAGGATGGCCGTGACGCCTGCCAGGCGCGGCACGCGCCCGCCGTGGGTTTATTCCGACTCCAGCAGGATCTCGTCCAGCTCATCGGCCTTCTTCCTGAGCGTCATGTAGAGGACAAGGGCGACGATGCAGCCGAGGAAGATCAGGCTGGTGAAGGTGGTGCCGAAGCCAAGGCCGCCATATTCGACCGGCTGCGACAGCAGATCGCCGAAGGAGGCGCCAAGCGGCCGCGTCAGGATATAGGCCAGCCAGAAGGCCAGGATGGCGTCCAGAACGAACAGGTAATAGGCGAGCGCGATGAGCGCGATCACGCCGCCGAACAGCAGGCCCGTGGTCAGATAGCCCATGTTGAAGCTCTCGGCGACAAGGTCGCCCGCGGCCGTGCCGAGCGAGAAGGTGAAGAGGATCGCCAGCCAGTAGAAGACCTCGCGTCTGGTCGTGAAGATGGTGTGGATCGAAAGCGTCCGTTCGCTCGCGTACCAGACCGCGAAGGTCGCCACGAGCACCACGCTGAACGCAATCGTCGTGGTCTGCAGCCGCACGCCGAAATTGTCGACGAGGTTGTCGGTGATCAGCGTGCCGACGACGCTGATCAGCACCACCGCCAGCCAGTAGGCCCAGGGCACGTAACGTTTCTGGGCGAATTGGAGGACAAGGGCGACGATCAGGACACCGGTCATGATCAACGACGTGACGGTCAGCCCGAGCCCGAGGTTGACGGTGAGATAGTCGGCCGCCGTTTCGCCCATGGTCACCGCCATGAGCTTGATCAGCCAGAAATCGACAGTGACCTCGGGGACCCTGTTCTGGCTCGGTGCGGCGATGTTTTGCGTGTTGGAAGAAAGCATGGCGACCGTCCTGATGGTTCGCGAAAATTACTTGCCCATGACTTTCATGGCCTGGGCGAAGAAGTCGTCGGCGCGCTTGTCGTCATCCGCGTTGCAGCGTTCGATGCCCTTGGTCTCCAGTTCCGAGACCTTGTTCTTGTCCGCGTCGCCAAGCTTTGCCGTCGCCTCCGCCGCGCGCAGCGCCTTCAGCGTCTCTTCGCAAGGCGCCGTGGCCGCGAAAACGGAGGAGACCGGACCGGAAACGGCGACGATGCCCAGTGCGATGGCGAGCGCGTATCTTCTCATGAGATGTTTTCCTGTCTGGTGCCGGTTGCCCGGCTGTCGGTTGATTATGGCTCGCAGGAGGAGCAAGCCGGCATCTCGACAGTAGGGACGCGAATTCACGCTCGCCTGTCCGCCGCCATACAATTTCGTAAGAATGGGCGCCGATCGGCCAAAAGGCCTTTACGAAACCCTCGAGGTGCGCTGATAGAAGGCCACTGCCTTGCATCCGCCATCAATGGCGTGCCCCAGTGCTCCCGGGCCTGTCAGCGCCCAAGGAAAACACCGATGACCTACGCGCCCCTCAAGCCGGTTTCCGATGCCTTTGTCCAGCGCAAGCGACTGATCTTCGTGCGGGTCGCGGCGGTATTCGCCGTGCTGCTTCTGTTTTTCGCCAAGCCAGCCTTGAGCGAGGGTTCGAGCGGCCATGAGACGCTCGAGCATCTTGGCCTCAGCCTGGTGCTCGTCTGTATCGTCGGGCGGCTGTGGAGCATCCTCTATGTCGGAGGCAAGAAGAACCAGGAACTGGTCTCGACCGGACCGTTTTCGATGACCCAGAACCCGCTCTATTTCTTTTCGACAGTGGGCGCGGTCGGCATCGGGTTGATCTATGGCTCCCTGATGGCGGCGCTGCTGCTGGGCGCCGCCTCCTTCTTCATCTTTCGCGTCACCGCTCGCAAGGAAGCCGGATTCCTGCTGGGCAAGTTCGGGCCGGCCTATAGCGCCTATATCGAGGCGACGCCCCGGTTCTGGCCGAACCCGCTGCTCTACCGCGACCATGACGAGCTGCAGTTCTCGACGCGCGCGCTCAAGCGCACCTTCCTCGACGGGCTTTATTTCCTCGCCATCTTCCCGGTCATCGAGCTGATCGAATATTTCCGGGAGACGGGCCTGCTGTTCCCGGCCTTCGTCACGCTCTACTGACATCCGCGCCCGCCCAGCAATCATCAGGAAAATCGTTTCAGGTCGTGCGGCGCTTCGACCAGTGCGGTTCGGCGCCAGGATCGTTGGCTGCTTCAAGCCTCTGTGTTCATGCAATTCCGGACGAAGCCGCGATGCGCGGTCCAGGAATACGCTATGCTCCCAGCGGATAAGGCATGTAGCCGACGAAGCCCGCGATCTTCCAGCTTCCGCCGACCTTCCTGCAGAAATACAGCGTCTGCCATTTCAGCCTGTCGACGCCGCCATCCGCCTTGGCGACGGAGCCGTCGAACTTCTTGTGCAGCACGGCGCGGTCGCCATCGACATCGATGTCGCGCAGATTGGTGACACGGAACAGCGCCTCGCGCAGCGGTTCCGCGAACTTGGTCGCCGCCGTCTCCTTGGCCTGGCGCAGCCACTCGTCGCGATAGACTTCCAGCCTCGGGAACTGCAGCCGCCAGGCGTCGGCATTGGCGAGGAAATGCGCGTGCATGCCGAAAAAGCTTTCAGCGACGAAATCATTCTCCACCATCGACCAGTCCTGGCCGATGAAGGCGTCGATATCGCGCCGCACCAGCATCTCCCACAGCGCGTGGCGGTCGGCGTCGCCCGATGGAAACGGGTTCTTGTCGAAGGTCATTGTCGGGTTCTCCGGTCTCGCAAAGGCATCTGTTCGTCGCGCTTTTCGGCTGTCCGGCAAGCGCCCACGATGCAAGCGCTTCTGTAATAAAGCAACACGGATTTCGAAGAATGTTGCTTTCCAACAAGCCCTCTATCGGGATCGCCCCGATCGGGGTAAATCTGCGCCAAGCGGGCGCCGTCCTGGCGCCGCGTCGCGTCATTCGGAGGAGCATCCCTTGCCCAAGCAGACTTTTGGAACATCCCATGTGCCGCTGTCGCCCGCCGTGCGGGCCGGCGATTTCGTCTATGTCTCGGGCCAGGTCCCGGTCGGCGGCGATGGCATCGTGGTGAAAGGCGGCATTACCGAACAGACCGAGCAGGTGCTCGCCAATGTGAAGGCCGCGCTCGCCTTGGCCGGCTGCACCCTGGACGATGTGGTCAAAACCACCGTCTGGCTCGAGGACGCGCGCGATTTCGGCGCCTTCAATGCCGTCTATGCCAGGCACTTTCCCAAGAACCCGCCGGCCCGCACCACGGTCGAATCGCGGCTGATGATCGATATCAAGATCGAGGTCGAGGCGGTCGCCTACCGGCCGGTCTGACAAAAAGCCCTGAAGAAGCGGAGGTTCTCCCAATGCAATTCGACCTCCTGCTGAAGGGCGGACGGCTAATCGATCCGGCATCCGGGCTCGACGCGCCACGCGATGTCGCCATCGCCAATGGCCGTGTCGCGGCGCTCGCCCCTGACATCCCGGCGGACCGCGCCAATCAGGTCGTCGATGCAACGGGGTGCATCGTCGCGCCAGGCCTGATCGACCTGCACAGCCACGTCTATTGGGGCGGCACCTCGCTCGGCGTCGATGCCGACCGGCTTGCCGCCAAGAGCGGCACCACCACCTTCATCGATGCGGGCAGCGCAGGCGCCGGCAATTTCCTTGGCTTCCGCCGCCACGTCATGGAGCGCTCGAAGGTGCGCATCCTGGCCTATGTCAACATTTCCTTTGCCGGCATCTTCGGCTTCTCGCAGACGGTGTCGGTCGGCGAGTGCAGCGATCTCAGGCTGTGCGAACCGCGCGAGGTGGTCGCGGCGGTGCGTGAGCACGCCGACGCCGTCGTCGGCGTCAAGGTCCGTTCCGGCAAGCATGCCGGCGGCAACAGCGGCATCGCGCCGGTCGATCTTGCGCTGGAGGCCGCCGACAAGGCCGGCCTGCCGCTGATGGCGCATATCGACGAGCCGCCGCCCGGGCGCTCGGAAGTGCTGCCGCGCCTGCGCCGGGGCGATATCCTCACCCATTGCTTCCGGCCGTTCCCCAACGCGCCGGTCTTTGCTTCCGGCGCGGTGCGGCCCGATATGCGGCTGGCGCGCGAGCGCGGCGTCATCTTCGATCTGGGCCATGGCATGGGCTCGTTCGACTTCGACGTCGCCCGCGCCATGCTCGCCGAAGGGCTGGCGCCCGACGTCATCTCGAGCGACGTGCATCTCTACTGCGTCGACGGCCCGGCCTTCGACATACTGGTCTGCATGTCGAAGCTGATCGCGCTCGGCATGCCGCTGGTCGAGGTGCTGCGCGCCGCGACGCAGGCCCCGGCGCGGGCGATCGCGCGGCCCGATCTCGGCACGCTGGCTGTCGGCGCTGTCGGCGACGTCGCCGTGCTTCGCCAGCGGTCGGGCCGCTTCACTTTCGTCGACGCTGTCGGCGCCTCGTTGGTCGCCGACCAGCGGCTGGTGTCGGAAGGCATCGTCATCGGCGGCACCTGGTGGCCGAACGAGGCGGTGAACGACCTCGGCGAGACCGAGCGTTTCGAGGCGCATGCGCATCACACCCATGTCGAAGTCGCGGCCCGGCACTTCGGACATCGGCAGGAGTGAGCCTTGCCAGCGAGGTCGGGGCTCTGTCAGCGGTCAGGCGACTGTCGGGGCAGTCATGCCAAGCCGAGCGTGTTCAGGAAACTCGCGGCATCCATCGTCGTCAAAAGCTCGATACGCGTGCGGATCAGGTCATCGCTCCAGTCCCACCATTTCAACGATTGCAGGCGCTCGATGACATCGGGCGCGAACCGGTAGCGCATGACACGAGCCGGATTGCCGACCGCGATGGCATAGGGCGGAATCTCTCTGGTGACGATGCTGCCGGCACCGATCACCGCTCCATTGCCGATCGTGACGCCGCTGAGAATGACACTGCGGGCACCGATCCAGACGTCATGGCCGACCGTAATCGGACCCTTGCCGACGGTTCCATTTCCGTTGCGGATCTTCCCGTCCACGGATTGGATCGGATAGGTGGTCGCGCTGTCGAGGCGGTGTTCAGCCGCGCAGATAAAGAGAACATCCGGGCCGATCGAACAGAACGATCCTATCCGCACCGGCACGGTTTCACGCGGAACGAAGAACGATTTCTTGCTGAGGCCGTAAGTATGACGCCCGATCTCGACACCTGGCAGTGGCGGCAACGGGTCCTTTTTCAGTCCAAGCTTGATGCGAAGCCCTCTTAGAAATCCCATCGGCGTCCTCCCCCGAGTCGCCGGGCACTATAGCGGGAATCCTCACGGCATCTGAAACCTTCGCGGACGATTTTTCGTCCGGGCTGGCCTGGTGGCCCCAGCTTCTTTCAATTCCGGCGTGAGGAATTGCTCGGCGGCCCATAAACCGGCGTGGCGATGCCTTCCATGCGCGCCTTGATCTGCAGCGCCACATATTTCGAATAGAAGCGCGACAGCGCCAGGTTACCGCCATGGAACCATAGCGCTTCCTGTGCCGTCGGCTTCCACATGTTGCGCAATTCGCCTTGCCACGGGCCGGGGTCGCCCTTGACGCCGGAGCCAAGGCCCCAGCAGGGACCGACCTTGTCGGCTACCTCGCGCGAGACGAGCGCGGCCACGTTCTCGTTCATCGACTGGTAGCCGGTGCAAGCGATTATGGCGTCAGCCTCGAGTTCGGTGCCGTCCTCGAACAGGATGCCCTTCGGCGTCAGCGACTTGATCGCCACGCCGCTGCGGATGCCGATCTTGCCGTCGATGATCAGATCCGAGGCTCCGACGTCGATGTAGTAGCCGGAGCCGGTGCGGTAGGCCTTCATCAGCAGGCCGGTCTCGTCGTCGCCGAAATCGATGGCGAAGCCGGAAGCGCTGAGGCGCTCGTAGAAGCCTGCGTCGCGCGCCCGGATGACATCGTAGAGCGCGCGTTGCTCCTGGGGTACCAGCGCGAACGGCGTCGAGGCGACGATCATGTCGGCCTTCTCGGTGGTGATGCCGCGCGCCAGCGCGTCTTCCGAGAAGATTTCGAAGCCTACTTCCATAAGCGTGTCCGACTTGACCACGGTGGTCGGCGAGCGCTGGATCATGGTGGCCTCGGCGCCGCTTTCCCAGAGGTCGACGCAGACGTCATGCCCGGAGCTTGCCGCGCCGATGACCGCGACCTTCCTGCCACGGAATTTCTCGCCGCTCGAATACTGGCTGGAATGCAGCAACTCGCCCTTGAACTGGTCCGCGCCGGCCAGGTCGATCTTTCGCGGCGGCCCGTAGGCGCCGGTGGCGAAGACGATGTGCTTCGGCTTCAGCGTGACCTGCCTGCCGACGCGATCGACCACTACCGTCCAGACCTTCTCCGCCCCGTCATAGCTCGCGCTGAGACACTTGGTGGCGGCCCAGTAATTGAGCTCCATGACGCGCGTGTACATTTCCAGCCAGTCGCCCATCTTGTCCTTGGGCGTGAAGACGGGCCAGTTATCGGGAAACGGAATGTAGGGCAGATGGTCGTACCAGACCGGATCGTGCAGCACGAGCGTGCGGTAGCGGTTGCGCCAGGAATCGCCTGGCTTCGCGTTCTTCTCGATGACGATGGTCGGCACGCCGAGCTGCCTGAGACGCGCGCCGAGCATGATGCCGCCCTGGCCGCCGCCGATGACCAGGCAATAGGGCTGCTCGGAGGCGCCGAGTTCGCGCGTCTCGCGCGCCCGCGCCTCCGACCAGGTCTCGCGCTCAGGGTCGGCCTTGTGACGCACGCCCAGCGGCCGCGCCGCGCCCTTGCGCTCCTCGAAGCCTTTCAGATCCGTCATGGCGGTGAACAATGTCCGGCAGCGCCCGTCGCGAAGGCGCATGATGCCTTGTCCCGAGGCGACCGCGGTCTCGAATGTGAACCAGGCTTCGATCGTGCCTTCGTCCGAGGTCGCCTCGCCGCTGAGCTGCCATGCGGTGGGCTTCGTCGTCGCCAGCGTCGCCTTGAGCATATCGCCGATGGCCTCGCGGCCTTCCATGGTCTTCACATTCCAGGTGAAGGTCAGAAGATCGCGCCAGTAGCAATCGTCGACGAACAGATTGCCGGCCGCCGCCACGTCGCCGGCGTCAAGCGTCTGCGCAAAGGAGCCGAGCCATGCGGCGGCCTGTTTCGTTGGTGCCATTTCGAGCATGTCTTCCCTCTTCCTCCAATGCGCCCCATGCAGGGGCGGTAAATTGTCGAACCCGGCGCTGCCCCTCATCCGCCTGCCGGCACCTTCTCCCCGTGAGAACGGGGAGAGGGTAAGAGTGAGGGGCAGCGCTGACGCGGCATAAACTGGCCGTCAATCCCCCAGCGGCTCCATCTCCTTGCCGGTGCGGTGGATCTGGGCGTTGTACTTGATGCGGCGCACCGTCTCGCGCCGGGCCGTCGAGCTTATAAGCCGAGGCCACCGCCAAGAGGTCGATCATCGCCAAGAAGGCGAAGCGCGATGCGGTCGGCTTCAGCGTGTCGGGATATTCGGGCACGGCAACCGTCAGCCTGACATCGCAGGCACGCGCAAGCTCGGTGTCGGGCGCGGTCACGGCGATGGCGTTGGCGCGGTAGTGCTTGGCGAGTTCGACGGCCTCGATCACCTCGCGCGTGCGCCCGGTCGCCGAAATGGCGATCACCAGATCGCCGGGTTTCAGCGTCGAGGCGGTCATGCGCATCAGATAGGGGTCGCATTGAGCGCTGATCGATATGCCGTAGCGAAACAGCCGGTATTGCGTTTCCTGCGCCAGCGCCGAGGAACTGCCGCCGAGGCCGAAGACGGTAACCTGGCGCGCCTTGGCAATGAGTTCGGCGGCTTTTTGCAGCTGCGCCGGGTCGAGTTGGCGCTCGGCCTCCTGCAGGGCCCGGCGTGCTTCGCCGAACACGGCGTTCCAGAACGGCATGCCGTTGTCGCCGCTGGTCGCCGGCGGCTTGGCCAGATAAAGCGCGCCGACGACAAGGCTCTGCGCCAGCTTCAGCTTGAAATCGCGCACGCCCTCGCAGCCGATGGCGCGGCAGAACCGGGTGACCGTCGGTTCGCTGACCCCGGCGCGCTGGGCAAGGGCCGCATTGGAGGCGTCGACGGCGTATTTGACGTCGTCCAACACGACATCGGCGACGCGGCGCTCGGCCGGGCGCAGCTCGGCATAGGAATCCTTGACCAGCGAGATGATGTCAGGGATGCGCCTGAGGTCGCGCCCTTCCAGATCGCTGCTCACTTCCTGGCTGTCAGCTTCGGTCATCAAGTCGGTCTTCCCTGTCTTTTCGACCTCACCTCTTACCATGTTTGCACGCTGTCGTTCCATGCGCCTGGCCTTGGGTGCAACCGGTGCTCCGGGCAGGCCGGGCTGAATTTTCGCCCGGCCGAGGAGGCCGACATACCGTTTCTGTCGCGGCTCTACGCCTCGACCCGCGTCGAAGAACTCGCCGTGACGGATTGGAGCGAGGCGCAGAAGGCTGCCTTCCTCGACATGCAGTTCCAGGCGCAGCGCGCCCACTATATCAGGCACTATCCCGAGGCAGAGTGGCTGGTGGTGAACCGCGTCGGGCAGAATATAGGGCGTCTCTATAT
This sequence comes from Mesorhizobium sp. B2-4-12, assembly GCF_006441575.1. Lineage (NCBI taxonomy): Bacteria > Pseudomonadati > Pseudomonadota > Alphaproteobacteria > Hyphomicrobiales > Phyllobacteriaceae > Mesorhizobium > Mesorhizobium sp. B2-4-12. The sequence goes on along the minus strand of NZ_VFVC01000050.1, from coordinate 23,262 downwards.
CGAACGCTGGCCGAGCCAGCATCGCATCATCGACATCGCTTTCCTGCCGGCATACCGCCGCAACGGCTATGGTTCGCCCTGTTGCGCGACCTGGTCAAGGAGGCATGGTTAGCCGGCAAATCAGCCTCGATCCATGTCGAAAAGAACAATCCGGCGCGGCAGCTCTATGTCAGGCTCGGCTTCACGGTCGTCGAGGACAAGGGCGTCTGCGCGCCCCCTGTGGCACCGAATCAGCCAAGGCTGAAGTAGGACGCGGCTAAACGCCGGTGATCCGATCCGGCAAAATCCGCCTCGACGTCGTCCCTATGCATGTCGCCCAAAAGTGGCCTCGGTTTTGGGAGAACGACATGCCGTGAAAGCAAAGACCTAAGGCGCGTCGCATGAATCCGTTTCGACGCTACGCGCTTTAGCCTGTCGTCAGGCCACCCCAAGGAGCGAAGAGGGCGAGGAGGCACCCCCGCCAAATCTCGAGCTACCACCACTAGCTCCAGTCATGCTAACCACCCTTCATGGCACAGAAGAAAGCTTTCGAGGTCGATTCCTGGCTGTCGCGGCCCGATCCGCGCACCTCGATCGTCCTGCTCTATGGTCCTGATCGGGGGCTCGTTTCCGAGCGGGCGAAGGCCTTTGCCGAAAAGACCGGGCTGCCGCTGGATGATCCGTTCTCCGTGGTCCGGCTTGAGGGCTCCGAGGTCGACCGCGACGAGGGCCGGCTGCTCGACGAAGCCCGCACCGTGCCGATGTTTTCCGACCGGCGGCTGCTGTGGGTGCGCAACGCCACCGGGCAGAAGGCGCTGGCCGACGACGTCAAGGCGTTGACAGCGGAGCCCGCGCGGGACGCCATCATCCTGATCGAGGCCGGCGATCTCAAGAAGGGCGTTGGCCTGCGCGCCGTGGTCGAAGGCGCCGACAATGCCATGGCGCTGCCCTGCTACGCCGACGAGGCCCGCGACATCGACGCGGTCATCGACGACGAGCTGCGCAAGGCCGGCATGTCGATGACGCTGGAGGCAAGACAGGCGCTGCGCCGCAATCTCGGCGGTGACCGGCTGGCTTCGCGTGGCGAGATCGAGAAGCTCGTCCTCTACGCTCACGGGCAGAAGGAGATCGGTCTGGAGGAGGTCAAGGCGATGTCCGGCGACGTGTCCGGCGCCTCGTTCGACGACGCCGTGGATGCGCTTCTCGAAGGCAAGATCGGCGACTTCGACACCGCTTTCACCCGCCACTGCCAGTCCGGCGGCCCGCCTTTTCTCGTTCTGTCCTCCGCCATGCGGCAATTGCAGCAGATCCAGGTCATGCGCGGCCAGATGGAATCGAGCGGCCGCAACGCGGCCTCGGTCGTTGCCGGCGCGCGCCCGCCGGTTTTCTTCTCGCGACGCAAGCTGGTGGAGAAGGCGCTGGAACGCTGGAGCAGCGAAGCGCTTGGCCGCGCGCTGACCCGGCTGCAGACGGCGGTGCTGCAGACACGGCGCAGACCAGACCTCTCCGTTGCACTGGCAAGACAGGCTCTGCTGGGGATAGCGGTTGAGAGCGCGAGGCTGGCACAGCGGTAGTTAGCTGTGGGCGGATAGCCAACTCATTGCCCTGCCGGGCATTTCTCCCCGTATAGCGACGGGGAGAAAGGGCAGTTGCAGCCTTGGCGCTTGTTCCGAAACGCAGACGATTGGCGAAAACATCGGCGAAGGCCTCCCTCTCCCCGTCTCTATGCGGGGAGAGGATGCCGGCAGGCAGGTGAGGGGCAGCGCCAACGTTCGGCAAGTACGGGCATGAAAACAACCGATAGCGAAAAAAGAGCCAAGCGATTCGCAAAGTTCGCCGGCTATCAGTCTCGCTTCAACCTGCGGCAAACCTCGTCCAGTTGCTCAAGGCTGCGATAGGCGACCCGAAGCAGGCCGCCGCCTTTGCCCTTGTGGTCGACGGTCACGATCATGCCGAGCGTGTCGGTCAGCAGCTTTTCGAGCGCCAGCGTATCCGCGTCTTTCTGTTCCGGCGTGGCCGCGGGCCGAGCTTCTTTCGCGGCGCTGCCGGCCGGCATCTGCGCCAGCGCCTCGGCCTGGCGCACGGAAAGCCCCTCCTCGACGATGCGCTTGGCGAGGCCGGCCGGATCCTCCGCCGTCACCAGCGTGCGGGCATGGCCAGCCGACAGCGCGCCGTCGACCAGCATGTCGCGGATCACGTCAGGCAATTTCAGCAGCCGCAGCGTGTTGGCAACGTGGCTGCGGCTCTTGCCGATCACCTGGCCGAGATCGGCCTGCGTATAGCCATGATCGTCGATCAGCTGCTGGTAGCCCTGCGCTTCCTCGACCGCGTTGAGGTCGGCACGCTGGACGTTCTCTATGATCGCCAGCTCGAGCGCGGTGCGGTCATTGACATCGCGAATGATGACCGGGATTTCGGTCAGCCCGGCGCGCTGCGCCGCCCGCCAGCGGCGCTCGCCGGCGATGATCTCGTAGCGGCCGGCCTGTGTCGGCGATGGCCGCGCCACGACCGGCTGCACGACGCCATGTTCGCGGATCGACTGGGCGAGATCGGTAAGTTCGGCGTCACCAAAATGCCGGCGTGGATTCTTCGGGTTGGGACTGAGAAACTCGATCGGCACCTTGCCATCGGCGCTCATTCCGGGCTTTTCCGGCGCCGCCGGGCGATCGATCTCGCCGATCAGCGCTGCCAGTCCCCGCCCCAGTCTTTTTCTCGAAAGGTCTTCGCTCATCTTTATTCCAGGCTTCAGATCGTTGGTCTTCAGATCGTTTCGGTATCGAATCGCTGTTGATTATGCACAGGAACTCATCAAGCGGCGCGCAATTTGCGCTCGCGGCGGATGACTTCCGACGCCAATTGCAGGTAGGCTTGGCTGCCCGAGCACTTCAGATCGTACAGAATCGCCGGCTTGCCATAGGACGGCGCCTCGGACACCCGCACATTGCGCGGAATGATGGTCTCGTAGACCTTGTCGCCCATGTGCTCCCGCACGTCCTGCACTACTTGGTTGGCCAGATTGTTGCGGCCGTCATACATGGTCAGCACGATGCCCTGGATGGTGAGCTCCGGATTGATCGAGCGGCGCACCTGCTCGACCGTTTCCAGCAGCTGGCTGAGGCCTTCAAGCGCGAAGAACTCGCATTGCAGCGGCACCAGCACCGAATCGGCGGCCGCCATCGAATTGAGCGTGAGCAGATTGAGCGAGGGCGGGCAGTCGATCAGCACATAGCCGAAATTGGCGGAACGCCCGGCGGCGGCGCGCAAGGCGTTGCGCAGCCGCAGCACCCGGTCCGGCGCCGAGGCGATTTCCATTTCGATGCCGAGCAGATCGAGCGTCGACGGCACGATCGACAGGCCCGGCACGGCGGTCGGAACCGCCGCGGCTTCGAGATCCAGCTCGCCCGTCAGCACGTCATAGGACGACACCGTGCGGTCCTTGCGGTCGATGCCGAGACCGGTGCTGGCGTTGCCTTGCGGATCGAGATCGACGATCAGCACTTTTTCGCCGATGGCCGCGAGCGCCGTGGCCAGATTGATGGCGGTGGTCGTCTTGCCGACGCCGCCCTTCTGGTTGGCTACGGTGATGATTCGAGGGCCATTCTTCATCATGGGTTTATGCCAGAAATTCATTTTTGGGTCGCCAAAATAGCCCGACAAGGCGAAGATCAGACAGGTCGCAGGTCAGACAGGTCGCAGGTCAGACAGTGCAAGGATGACGCCTTGGGGGTCGGTCACACTGGGATGTTCTACCAGATCGAAGGACCATCGGTTAACGCTTTCTTGCACTTCCACGCGATAATCCCGGCCTTTGTGGAATAGCCCGCGCGCGCCTGACGTCAGCCAAGGCGCCGACAGGTCCAGCAACACCGAGAGCGAGGCCAGAGCCCGCGCCGTGACGATTTGCGGCGTCGAAACAAGTGCATGGCTGTCTTCGATGCGCCGCGCCACGACCCGTGCCGGCAGGTTGAACTGGCCGATGACGGTCTGCAGGAACGACGCCTTCTTACGGTTGCTTTCCACCAGATCGATGCTGGCCCCATCGCGCTCGGCGAGCAGGAAGGCCATGACCAGGCCCGGAAATCCGCCGCCCGAACCGATGTCGACCCAGCGCGTGGCATTGGGCTCTATGCGTCCAAGCTGTGCGCTGTCGAGGATGTGGCGGTGCCAGACATCGCCCGAGGTCGACTGCGCCACCAGATTGATGCTGCGGTTCCATTTCTGGAACATCCGCTCGAACGCCGTCAGGCGATCGAATGTTTCACGTGAAACGGGGCCGGCCGCGTCCTGCAGGCTCTTCCAGGAGACAGAGCTCACGCAACATCCCTCTGGGCGCTCTCATGGTGGCGGACATGCGCGACAATGATCGCCAATGCAGCAGGTGTCATGCCCTCCATGCGCTGGGCGTCAGCGATGGAGCGCGGCCGCCGCGCCTGCATCTTCTGCTTCAACTCATTGGACAGGCCAGGCACGCCGGCAAAATCGACGCTTTCCGGGATCAGCCGGCTCTCCTCATGCCGGATCTGTGCGACGTCGGTCTTCTGACGGTCGAGGTAAACAGAATATTTCGCCTCCGTTTCAAGGCGCTCCGCCGTCTTGGCATCAATTGCCGCAAAGCGCGGTTCAATCATCGCCAGCCAGGCAACGTCGACGCCAGGATAGGCCAGCAGCTCATAGCCCGACCGGCGAACGCCATCGCGATTGATCTCCAGTCCGTGCCGCGCCGCCTCATTGGGCGTCATCGTCAGCGCGGTAGCCAGTTCTCGTGCTTCGTCGAGTCGCCGCATGACATTGCCATAACGCTGCATGCGTCGCGCGGAAGCGATCCCCAGCTTCTCCGCCAGCGGCGTCAACCGCTCGTCCGCATTGTCCGCGCGCAGCGACAGCCGGAATTCGGCGCGCGAGGTGAACATCCGGTACGGTTCGCTGATGCCGCGACTGGTCAGGTCGTCGACCATCACACCGATATAGGCCTCGGTGCGGCTGAGCACGACCTGCTCGCCGCCCGACGCCCGGCGCGCCGCGTTGATGCCGGCCAGCAAGCCCTGTCCGGCCGCCTCCTCATAACCGGTCGTGCCGTTGATCTGCCCGGCGAGGAAGAGCCCGGCGACGCGCTTGGTCTCGAGTGTCTGATCAAGCTCGCGCGGATCGACATGATCATATTCGATCGCATAGCCGGGCTGCAGCATCACAGCCCGCTCCAGACCCGGAATGGTCTTCAGAATATCGAGCTGGACATCTTCGGGCAGCGAGGTCGAGATCCCGTTCGGATAGACAGTGTGGTCGTCCAAGCCTTCCGGCTCGAGAAAGATCTGATGCCCATCCCGGTCGCCGAACTTGACGATCTTGTCCTCGATCGACGGGCAGTAACGTGGCCCGACGCCTTCGATCGAGCCGGAATACATGGCGGAGCGGCCAAGATTGACACGGATCAGCTCATGAGTGGCTGCAGTCGTGCGCGTGATGCCGCACTCGATCTGCGGCGTCGAGATATGATCGGTCATCAGCGAGAACGGCACCGGATCCTCGTCGGCCGCCTGGCTTTCGAGCGACGCCCAGTCGATGGTCCGCCCGTCCAGCCGCGGCGGCGTACCAGTCTTCAAGCGGCCGAGTTGAAACCCGGCGCGGGACATCGTCGCCGACAGGCCAAGGCTCGCCTGCTCGTTCATGCGGCCGGCGACAATCTTCTTCTCGCCGATATGAATGAGGCCGCGCAGGAAAGTTCCGGTCGTGAGCACCACCGCGCTGCAAGCAAGCCTGCGGCCATCGGCCAGCAGGACGGCTGAGATCCGCCCGTCCACGATTTCGAAGTCCAGCACCTCGGCATCGACTACGTCGAGATCGTTCTGCTGCCGAATCGCTTCCTGCATCGCCAAGCGATAGAGCTTCCTGTCGGCTTGCGTGCGCGGGCCGCGTACCGCTGGGCCCTTGCGTCGGTTGAGCAGGCGGAACTGGATGCCCGCAGCATCCGCCACACGGCCCATCAGGCCGTCCATGGCGTCGATCTCGCGCACCAGATGCCCTTTGCCAAGCCCGCCGATAGCCGGGTTGCACGACATCACGCCGATCGTGTCGAAGCGCAACGTCACCAGCGCGGTCCTGGCGCCGGCGCGCGCGGCGGCGCTTGCAGCCTCGCAACCCGCATGGCCGCCGCCCACCACAACCACATCATAGTGATCGGTCATTTCCAAATCCTGGACTCGAAAGAGATAGAGGACACATGTCCCCGCGGGGCGAAGCTGTCAAGAAAACTTCGCGGCAAGTTTCACGTGAAACAGAGCGGCAGGGTCCGGCAACGCCGTTTCACGTGAATCCTTAAGCGTCTTCGCGCTCGGTGCGTGTTTCACGTGAGTCATTTCCCAATGCAGAACTGCGCGAAGATCACATCCAGCATGTCCTCGACATCAATGGCGCCGACAATTCGGCCGAGCCGATCCGCCGCCAGCCGCAATTCCTCCGCACGCAGTTCCTGGCCTATGGCACGGCCGTCGGTCGCCCGAAGCAGATGGCGGTTCGCTTCGCCAAGCAATTCGACGTGGCGCAGACGTGACGGCAAGATATCACCAAGGTTGCCGGCCGCCTCCGCCGCGCGCTGACCGATCTCCGCGAGCAGCGCGTCCACGCCCGCCCCATTCAGGATCGAAATGACAAGATCATAATGACGGCGCGCTGCCACTGCCGCCTGCTCGTCGAGCAGATCGAGCTTGGTCCCGACCCGCAGCACCGGTACCGAACCGGGCAGAGAACCGACATCGCCGGGTTTCGCCACGTCCTCCAACAGCAACACGAGATCGGCGAGATCGGCCTTGGCTCGCGCTTTCTCGATACCGATCGCTTCGACCTTGCCTGCCGCCTCACGCAATCCCGCTGTGTCCGTCAATCGGATGCGCAACCCCCCGAGATCCAGCGCCACCTCGAGCAGATCCCGCGTCGTGCCAGGCTCATCCGTTACAATAGCTGCATCCCTTTGCGCCAAGGCGTTGAACAGACTCGACTTGCCGGCGTTCGGCGCGCCGAGGATCACAACCTCGAAGCCGTCGCGGATGATCTCGGCGGTGCGGAAACCGGCGATGTGGCGGGCGATCTCGCCGATCATCATTCCGACGTCGGGCCAGACCGTCTCCGAAACGGCACCGGGCACGTCGTCTTCATCGGCAAAGTCGATCTCGGCCTCGATCATGGCGCGTGCATGGACAAGCCTGCGACGCCAGCCAAGATAGAGCTCACTCTGGACCCCCTCGGCATTCCGGAGGGCAAAGCGCCGCTGCGCTTCGGTCTCGGCGTTGACTAGATCCGCCAGCGCCTCGGTCTCGACCAGATCGACCTTGCCATTGAGAAAGGCGCGGCGCGTGAATTCGCCAGCTTCGGCATGCCTGACGCCCGCAAAACCGGTGACCGTCTCCAGCATCCTGGCCACCACCGCGCGCCCGCCATGGACATGAAATTCGGCGACATCCTCACCGGTGAAGCTGGCCGGGCCTGGGAAGAAGATGACCAACCCGCTGTCCAGCACCGTTCCATCCGGTGCCCTGAACGTGCGCAAGAGCGCCACCCGGTCCTTAACCATGCCGCCGACGATCGTTTCGACCACGAATCGAGTCTGCGGGCCGGAAATGCGGATGACGGCGACGCCGGCTGGAAGCCGGCCACTCGACAGCGCAACGATCGAATCGGCTGAAATCATTTGCCCGTCCTGTTGAACCGCCCTAGCTTCCGCCACAGCTAACCAAGTTGCCGCCGAACTGCCATCGTTACCGAGTTGCCATTGTGACATTGCCCGCGCAAAACCTGCTTGCCGACGAAGCCAGCCCCTATTTGCAGCAACACAGCGGCAATCCGGTGCATTGGCGGGCCTGGTCGCCGGCTTCGCTTGAGGAGGCAAAAGCGCTGGACAGGCCTATCCTGCTCTCCGTCGGCTACGCCGCCTGCCACTGGTGCCATGTCATGGCCCATGAAAGCTTCGAGAACCACGACGTTGCCGCCGTCATGAACCGTCTGTTCGTCAATATCAAGGTGGACCGCGAGGAGCGGCCCGACATCGATCAGATCTACATGGCCGCGCTCTCCTCCATGGGCGAGCAGGGCGGTTGGCCGCTGACCATGTTCCTGACGCCAGACGGCAAGCCGTTCTGGGGCGGCACCTATTTTCCCAGGGAGCCGCGCTTTGGCCGCCCGGGCTTCATCCAGGTGATGGAGGCCGTGGACAGGGCCTGGCGCGAGAAAAGGGCCAGCCTGAACCAGAGCGCCGACGGCCTGACCACCCATGTCGAGGCGCGGCTCTCGGCGGCTCATGCCAAGGCGCTTCTCGATCGCGATACATTGTCCGACCTTGCCGGCCGCATCTCCGGCATGATCGACCGTGACCTTGGCGGCCTGCGCGGCGCGCCCAAATTCCCGAATGCGCCGTTCATGCTCACGCTGTGGCTGTCCTGGCTGCGCGACGGCAATGCTGCGCATCGCGACGACGTGCTCATCAGCCTGGAACAGATGCTGGGCGGCGGCATCTATGATCACATCGGCGGCGGGCTCAGCCGTTACTCGACCGACGCGGAATGGCTGGTGCCGCATTTCGAAAAGATGCTCTACGACAATGCCCAGCTCATCCGCTTCTGCAATTGGGCATACGCGGCGAGCGGCAACGACTTGTTCCGGACGCGAATCGAAGAGACCGTGGAGTGGCTGCTGCGCGAAATGCGCGTCGACGGCGGTGCCTTTGCCGCCAGCCTGGACGCCGACAGCGATGGCGAGGAAGGCCTTTTCTACACTTGGATCAGGGAGGAGATCGAAGCCGTCCTCGGCGACGATTCAGCTTTGTTTTTCAAATACTTCATGCTGTCCAGCCCGCACGGTTGGGAAGGCAAGCCGGTTGTCCATCAAACCCGCGCCCAGCAAACCCAAAGCGTGGCCGATCGCGAACGGCTGATACCGCTCAAGACAAAACTCCTCGCCGCTCGCGAAGGTCGGGTCCGGCCAGGCCTCGACGCGAAAGCCCTGACCGACTGGAACGGCCTGATGATCGCGGCACTCGCCGAGGCCGGCCGATCGCTGGCGCGACCCGACTGGATCGATGCGGCGGCCAAGGCCTTTGCCCATATCAGCGCCGCCAGCCGCGACGGCCGCCTGCCGCACTCCATGCTTGGCGTCAGAAAGCTGTTTCCTGCTTTGTCCAGCGACTATGCCGCCATGACCAATGCGGCGATCTCGCTGTTCGAGGCGTCAGGCAATTGGCGCTATGTCGATCAGGCCAGCCGGTTCATCGAGCAGCTCGACCGCTGGCACGTCGATGCCGAGGGCACCGGCCACTACCTGACCGCTTCCGACAGCACGGACGTGCCGATCCGCATCAGGGGCGATGTCGACGAGGCCATTCCGTCAGCCACCAGCCAGATCATCGAAGCGCTGGTCCGGCTGGCTTCCGTTACCGGCGATCTCGAACTGCAGGAGAGAGCGTGGAAGATCGCCGAGCACGCCGCCGGCCGGGCGGCGCAGCAGGCCTATGGTCAGGCGGGCATCATCAATGCGTGTGCGCTCGCGATCGAGCCGTTGAAGTTGGTCGTGGTGGACAGGCTGGAGGATCCAACGCTCGTTACGGTTGCGAATCGACGTCCTGACCCGCGTCGCGTCGACATCATTGCGGCGATTGGTTCGGAAGCGAATCGACCCTTGCTGCCCGGCGGCATTTTCCCACCGACCAACAGGGCGGGCGCCTGGCTTTGTACGGGCCAGCTTTGCCTTCCCGCTGTAAGCGACCCGCAAGAGCTCGAGCCTCTTCTGCGCCGCCAATAGGCAACTCGGGAAATGTGTGAGGCGATTTTCCGTCAGGCGGCGTCCGCTTCCGCCTGTACAGCCGAAGGCAATGTCCTGACCGATTTTGCATCCGGCCGCGGCTTGAACAGCAGATCCCTGGCCGCGATCACCGCGCCGACCATGATCAGCGCGCAGGCAAGCGCCACGGACCAGTGGAACACGCCAAACCCGGCCAACTACAGCACGATCACCGAAAACAGCGGCGCGGCATAAGACAAGGCACCCAGGATCATTATGTCCCCGTGCTTGCAGCCATGGTCCCAGGCGTAGAAGCCGGCTCCGAGCGGGATCGTGCCGAGAACAAGGATCGCGGCCCACTGCATCGTCGTTTCGGCCAGACCGTGATTTCCAGCGTCAGATGCAACACCAGCGCAACCACGGCGGTGATGAAGCAGTAGCCGGCCACGACATCGGTCGGCACCTGGCCGAAGCGCCGCGACAGGACGGAATAGCCGGCCCAGACGAAGGCGCAGAACAGAGCGATGCCATGGCCCTTCATCACACCATTGGCCAAACCGATGGTGCCACCCTTGGTGATCACCACGATCGCCCCGGCAAGGCCAAGGACGACGCCGACAAGGTGGTGAGCCTTGAGCCTCTCACCCGGCAGGAAGGCGGCGAAGACGACGATCAGCAAGGGCCAGAGATAGGCGATCAGGCTGACCTCGACGGGCGGCGCCGACTGGATCGCGAAGAAATAGGCGCAGTGATAGATGCACAATCCCGCAACCCCTGTCGCCCAGACCTTCCAGGGCTGCCGCAGCGAACGGACCGCGCCTGGACCGAAGGTCCAGCTGCCCATTCCGACAAGCGCACCGAGAAAGAACGTCATCGCCGCCAGCTGAAAGGGCGGTATCGGCCCCGCGGCCGTGGAAAGCAGCGCCAGAAACGACCAGGTCAGGATGGCTGAAAAGCCGACAAGCGTTGGGATGGTCTTCTTCACGTCACTTCCAACCGCGTATGTGGTCAAAACAGCAAACCGGCTCGGGCAGGATCATGCCTCAACAAGACGCGGACCATCGCATAAGGCTGGCACCGTCCGCCGCCGCATACAGCCACGCGGTATCCGGAATGCGACCCATCTGGAGGCAACAAAAAGCCCCATCCCGGTTGGCCGGAATGGGGCCTGATGCGCGGTCCGGGAAATTCCCGATAGCCCGTTACGTGTTCATCGAATCGAAGAAGTCGGCATTGGTCTTGGTCTGCTTCAGCTTGTCGATCAGGAACTCGATCGCATCGGTGGTGCCCATCGGCGCCAGGATGCGGCGCAGCACGAATATCTTCTGCAGATCCGAACGCGCGACCAGAAGGTCTTCCTTGCGGGTACCGGACTTGAGGATGTCTATCGCCGGATAGATGCGCTTGTCGGCCACCTTGCGATCCAGCTGGATTTCGCAGTTGCCGGTGCCCTTGAACTCCTCGAAAATGACTTCGTCCATACGGCTGCCGGTGTCGATCAGCGCCGTGGCGATGATGGTCAGCGAACCGCCTTCCTCGATGTTGCGCGCCGCGCCGAAGAAACGCTTCGGCCGCTGCAACGCGTTGGCGTCGACGCCGCCGGTCAGCACCTTGCCGGAGGACGGCACGACGGTGTTGTAGGCGCGGCCGAGGCGGGTGATGGAATCGAGCAGGATGACGACGTCGCGGCCATGTTCGACCAGGCGCTTGGCCTTCTCGATGACCATTTCGGCGACCTGCACGTGGCGCACCGCCGGCTCGTCGAAGGTCGAGGAGATGACTTCGCCCTTGACCGAGCGCTGCATGTCGGTCACCTCTTCCGGGCGCTCATCGATCAGAAGCACGATCAGATAACACTCCGGATGGTTGGCGGTGATGGAGTGCGCGATGTTCTGCAGGAGCACCGTCTTGCCGGTGCGCGGCTGTGCGTTGATCAAGGCACGCTGCCCTTTGCCGATCGGCGCCACCAGATCGATCACACGAGACGATATGTCCTTGGTGGCCGGGTTCTCGACTTCCATCTTCAGCCGCGAGGTCGGATAGAGCGGCGTCAGATTGTCGAAATGGATCTTGTGGCGGATCTTTTCGGGATCGTCGAAATTGATCGTGTTGACCTTGAGCAGCGCGAAATAGCGCTCGCCCTCTTTCGGGCTGCGGATCGGCCCTTCGACCGTATCGCCGGTCTTCAGCGAAAAGCGGCGGATCTGCGACGGCGAGATGTAGATATCGTCGGGACCTGGCAAATAGTTGGCATTGGCGGAGCGCAGGAAACCGAAACCATCCTGCAGCACCTCGACCACACCTTCGCCGATGATCTCGACGTCCTGTGCCGCCAGCTTCTTCAGGATCGCGAACATCAGCTCCTGCTTGCGCATCACGCTGGCGTTCTCGACCTCGAGCGATTCGGCATAGGCGATCAGCTCTGGCGGTTTCTTGTTCTTGAACTCGGTAAGTTTCATTTCTTGCATAGACGGACTCTGGGTGAGCTTTGGGAAAATATCGGCGGGATGCGACAAATGCCGGGCGCGGCCGAAAACAATGAGGGGCGGCGCATGACGGGAAGGAAGACCCGTCTTTTATCGTCGGTCTGGTGAAAGAGCAAGCCGCGTTTTACGGACCTGACAGGCCTCAGAAAGGCTTCACGACAACCAGGATCACAATTGCCACCATCAACAATGTGGGGATCTCGTTGACGATCCGCCAGTGCCGCGCCGGCTTTTCATTGCGATCCTCGGCGAATTTGCGCACCGCGCCGGCGAGATAGCCGTGAACCGCAGACAACAGGAGCACCGCGGCGATCTTGGCGTGCAGCCAGCCGCCCTGGAAACCAAAACCTTTCCAGGCGAGCCAGAGGCCGAACATCCAGGTGACGATCATTGCCGGACTGATGATGCCGCGCAGCAGGCGCCGCTCCATCACCTTGAAGGTCTCCGATTGCACCGAGCCCTTTTCGGCATCGGCATGATAGACCAGCAAGCGCGGCAGATAGAGCATGCCGGCCATCCACGAAATGACGGCAAGGATATGGATCGCCTTTGCCCAGGGATAGAAACTCTCAGGCGCGACGAAAAACAACAGTGCGGTGAGGACAACAAGCGCCGCGATACCGACGACCATGCGCATCATTGCCTGACCGGTGCTGTTCGTGTTTCCGGTGCTGTCCGACCGAGCCATCAGCGTGTCGCGCTCCTCACCTGTTTCACCATCGCCTCGACATGCGCGACCGGGGTCTCCGGCGTGATGCCATGGCCGAGATTGAAGATCAGCGGGCCTTCGCCCAACATCTTCAGGATCGCCTCGACGCCATAGGCGAGCGCCTGGCCGCCGGCCACCAGCCGCAACGGATCGAGATTGCCCTGGACGGCACCCAAGCGCTGCAAGTCCTTCGCCGTCTCCAGCGGCACCGTCCAATCGATCCCCAGGCCGGTTACCCCGGTCTTCTCCCGATAGGTCTGGTAGCGCGCACCGGCGCCCTTGGGAAAGCCGATGATCGGCACATCGGGATGGGCAACCCTGACCTGCCGGACGATCTCGGCCACCGGCTGAACGCAGAACCGTTCAAAAGAGGCATCGTCGAGCACGCCGGACCAGGAATCGAAAATCTGCACCACGTCGGCGCCGGCTTCGATCTGACGGATCAGGTAGGCCGCCGAATGATCGGCGAGTACCTTCAGCAGTTGTTGAAAGGCGACCGGTTCGCGATAGGCGAACAGCCGCGCCGGCGCCTGGTCCGACGTACCGTGGCCGGCAATCATATAGGTCGCCACCGTCCATGGCGCGCCGCAGAAGCCGATCAGGGTCGTCTCGTCGGGCAGTTTCGCCCGCAGCCGACGAACCGTCTCGTAGACTGGTTCGAGATTCACGTGAAACATGCTGCTCTCCAGAGCCGCAACCTCGGCGGCGGAGATCGGCGTCAGCAGCGGGCCCCGCCCCTCTTCGAAGCGAACATCGCGGCCAAGCGCGTGCGGGACGACAAGGATGTCGGAGAACAGGATCGAGGCGTCGAAGCCGAAGCGCTCGATCGGCTGCAGCGTCACTTCGACGGCAAGGTCGGGATCGTAACAGAGGTCAAGGAATGAGCCGGCACGTCGGCGCGTGTCACGATACTCCGGCAGATAGCGCCCGGCCTGGCGCATCATCCAGAGCGGAGGAGGAAAATGAGCCTTGCCCTTCAGGACATCCAGCATGATCCGGTTCTGGGGCATCGAGCGCTCGCTTCTCCAAGCCTCTTTCTAATCAAATATTCTTATATCTAAGATTCTTCTGATTCTAAGAGTCTGTTGGTTGTGGTGGTTGTCACCTGTCCCGCTTCATCAAGCAAAAAGCCAGCAAGCATATTGTCGCGCGCTTCTTTCTCCCGAATGCAGGGTTCTGGGGAAGATCACGAATCCATCATCGGAGTCAAAGTGTTACGCCGCCACTGGAAAAGCCGGCCCTGTGGACGGACGAAAGGCAAAGGACATCCTCCCCGGATTTGTCCCCAGCCGCCCGACGAAGCCGACAGCACATCGAATTGTGGACAAACTGGCATCTGATACAGTCGCCTCCGACGAGCCCGGCTCGTTGTCCGACCTTATCCACATCCGCCCACAGCCCCAGGTGATCCCTGTGAACAAACCCCAGAGCTTCTTTCACCTGCACCTGATTTCCGACGCGACCGGCGAAACGCTGCTCGCAGCCGGCCGCGCGGCTTCCGCGCAATACAAGGATGCGCGCGCCATCGAGCACATCTACCCGCTCATCCGCACCGAAAAACAGGTGGCCAAGGTGTTCGAGGACATCGAGGAGGAGCCGGGCATCATTCTCTATACGGTCGTCGACCAGAAGCTGGCGCGCGGCATAGACGAACGTTGCGCGGCCATGGGTCTGCCCTGTGTCTCGGTGCTGGAGCCGGTGCTTACCGTCTTCCAGTCCTATCTCGGCACGCCGGCGGGCCGCCGCGTCGGCGCCCAGCATGTTCTCGACGCCGAATATTTCCGCCGCATCGATGCCCTCAATTTCACCATGGAGCATGATGACGGCCAGCTGCCGGCCAATATGGACGATGCCGACATCGTGCTGATCGGCATTTCGCGCACCTCCAAGACACCGACCAGTATCTATCTCGCCAATCGCGGCATCAAGACCGCCAACATCCCGATCGTGCTCGGCGTGCCAGTGCCCGAGAGCCTGGTCAACGCCAAGGCGCCGCTGGTCGTCGGGCTGATCGCCACCGCCGAGCGCATCTCGCATGTTCGGCAGAACCGCATCCTCGGCAACAGCAGTTCTTACGTACCGACAGATTACGTCGACCGCGCCGCCATCAACGAGGAGCTCGCCTATGCCCGCCAGATCTGCACCAGGCACGGCTGGCCGATGATCGACGTCAGCCGCCGCTCGATCGAGGAAACGGCGGCGGCGATCGTTGCCCTGCGGGGGAAGAACAGATAGATGAGCGAAGAGTTGGTTTTGCGGAAGTCGGCTCTGCCCCTCACCTGCCTGCCGGCATCCTCTCCCCGTATAGGGACGGGGAGAGGGGCGCTGTCATTGATGGTTTCGCCAATCGTCAACGTGGCCGGAAAGAGCGCATGCGCTGAAACCGCTCCTTTCTCCCCGTCCCTATACGGGGAGAAATGTCCGGCAGGACAATGAGGGGCGGCGCCGGCTTCACTGAATAAGCCCCGTACTCCAACCGCGCCTGTGTCCGCGCCTGTGTTGAAAAATGACCGAAAAAATCATCCTTGCCTCAGGCAGTCCGTTCCGCAAGGCGATGCTTCTCAACGCCGGCGTCGACGTCGAAGCGGTTCCCGCCGATGTCGACGAGCGGGCGCTCGAGGCGCCCTTGCAGGACAGCGACGTTTCGCCGGAGGATGTCGCCCTCATCCTCGCCGAGGCCAAGGCCACCGAAGTCAGCGAGCGCAGGCCCGGCGCTCTGGTGCTCGGCTGCGACCAGACGCTGTCGCTCGGCGACGAGGTGTTCCACAAGCCGGCCGACATGGAAGGCGCGCGCCGCCATCTCCTGGCGTTGTCGGGCAAGACCCACCTGCTCAACAGCGCCGCCGTGCTGGTGCGTGACGGCAAGGTGCGGTGGCGGCATGTCGGCATCGCCTCGATGACCATGCGCAAGCTCGACCCCGCTTTCATCGGCCGCCATCTCGCCCGTGTCGGCGCCAAGGCGCTGGCCAGCGTCGGCGCCTACCAGGTCGAGGGTGAAGGCATCCAGCTCTTCGAAAAGATCGAGGGCGACCATTTCACCATTGTCGGCCTGCCGCTTTTGCCGCTGCTGGCGGAACTGCGCACGCTGGGAGCGATCGATGGCTGAAGCGACCAAGAAGGCCTTCGTCACCGGCCATCCGGTCAAGCATTCGCGCTCGCCGAAGATCCATGGTTACTGGCTGGCCGCCCATGGCATCGACGGCAGTTACGAGGCCATCGACGTCGCGCCGCAGGACTTCGCCGAATTCGTCGCGACCTTGCGGCTGGCCGGCTTTCGTGGCGGCAATGTCACCATTCCGCACAAGGAGGCAGCCTTCGCGCTGGCCGAGCGCCACGACCAGGCGGCGGAAGAGATCGGCGCTGTCAACACGCTTTGGTTCGAGGACGGCGTCTTGTGGGGCGGCAACACCGATGGTCACGGCTTTGCCGCCAATCTTGACGACTACGCACCGGGCTGGGCGAGCAACGGACCCGCGGTCGTGCTCGGCGCTGGCGGCGCGTCGCGCGCCATCATCCAGGCGCTGAAGCAACGCGGCATCGCCGACATCCGCATCGTCAACCGCACGCTTACCCGGGCGCAGGAACTACGGGATCGTTTCGACACCGGCATTTCGGCACACGGCATGGCTGCGACCAACGAGCTGCTTGCCGATGCCGGCCTGCTGGTCAACACCACGGCACTCGGCATGCACGGCAATGAAGGCCTCTCCGCCGATCCGGCCCTGTTGCCGGACCACGCCATCGTTACCGATATCGTCTATGTGCCGCTTGAAACGCCGCTGCTGGCTGCCGCCCGCGCCAGGGGGCTGAAGACGGTCGACGGCCTCGGCATGCTGCTCAACCAGGCCGTGCCCGGTTTCGAACGCTGGTTCGGGGTGAGGCCAAAGGTTACGGCTGAGCTCCGCGCGATCATCGTCGCCGATCTGGTGCCGAAAGCATGATCGTGCTCGGTCTCACCGGCTCGATCGGCATGGGCAAGTCGACGACGGCCAGGATATTCGCCGAGGCGGGCGTACCGGTTCACGACTCCGACGAGACCGTGCATCGCCTCTACGCCGGCAAGGCGGCGCCTTTGGTCGAGGCCGCTTTCCCCGGAACCACATCCGCCGGAGGCGTAGACCGCGCGAAACTGGCGGCCCGTGTGCTCGGCGACGCCGCCGCGCTGAAGCGGCTTGAAGCCATCATCCACCCGCTGGTTCGTGCCGACGCCGACACCTTCCTGGCCAAGCATCGTAACGCCGGCGAATCGATCGCCGTGCTCGACATTCCGCTGCTGTTCGAAACCGGTGGCCGCAACCGCGTCGACAAGGTCGTGGTCGTCACCGCGCCGGCCGAAATCCAGCGTCAGCGCGTGCTGGCGCGGCCGGGCATGACGGAGGAAAAACTGGCATCGATTCTGGCCAAGCAGGTGCCGGACGCGGAGAAACGCGACATGGCCGATTTCGTCATCGACACTGGCCAGGGGCTGGATGCCGCCCGCGATGCCGTCGCCGCCATCATTGCCGAACTCTCCGGGGATAACTCCGGCAATGCCCCCTCCTGACGGCATGCTGTCGGCATTGCCCATTGCCATTTTGTTCCGGTCTCGCGATTCTGCCCCTTGGAGCAACTGATTCGATGCGTGAGATCATCTTCGACACCGAAACCACCGGCCTTGATTCGCGCGATGACCGCGTGATCGAGCTTGGCGGCGTCGAGCTGGTCAATCGCTTCCCGACAGGCAAGACCTTCCACCACTACATCAACCCGCAGGGCCGCGCGATCCACGCCGAGGCGCAGGCGGTGCACGGCATCAGCGCGGCGGATCTTGCCGGCAAGCCGACCTTCGCCGAAATCGCCGAGGAGTGGCTGAAGTTCACGGAAGGCGCCAAGCTGATCGCTCACAACGCCACCTTCGATATCGGCTTCCTCAATGTCGAGTTCGCCCGGCTTGGTCATCCGCCGGTCGACAATGGGCTTGTCGTCGACACGCTGGCTCTGGCGCGCCGCAAGCACCCGATGGGCCCCAATTCGCTCGACGCGCTCTGCCGGCGCTACGGCATTGACAACACGAAGCGCACCAAGCACGGCGCCCTGCTCGATTCCGAACTGCTGGCCGAAGTCTATATCGAGCTGATCGGCGGCAAGCAGGCCGCCCTCATCCTCGACAGCGTGGCCGGCCCTTCCCAGGGCGGCGACAATGTCCGCCAGATCGAGATCGTTGTCGCCGAACGACCGGCACCGCTGCGGCCGCGCCTGACCGAAGCCGATCGCGCCGCCCATGCCGCCATGGTCGCCACGCTCGGCGAAAAGGCACTGTGGCTGCAAGCCACTTCATCCGAAGCAAGTGCCGCGGCGGCGTCGTAAGCAATTCCGGGAGAAGTGACGGGCCTCCGTCCGGAATTGTGTCAAGAAACAAGGACGAACCTCAATACGGCCATTCGCCCCGGCCCAGCGCCGCGACCGCATCGATAATGCGCGCGAAAGCTTCGGCCGCGGCCGGCACCGTGGTGCGGGCGCGCAGGAAACTGTGCACCAGGCGCTTCTCCTCATGCCACCACGCCTTGCCGCCGGCGGCCACGATACGGTCGCGATAGGTCTCGCCATCCGAGGACAGCGGATCGCACTCGGCTGTGATGACCACGGTGGGCGGCAGGCCGGAAAAGTTGGTGTCGCGCAAGGGCGAGAAGGTCGGATCGTCGGGCGATTGCCGCCTGACGGAGCGGACATCACGGTAAAAGGCGATATCGCCGACCGACAGCAGCGGTGCCTCCGCATGCTCGATATAGGAGCCGGAGCTTTCGTCGCCGCCGAGGCCGGGATAGATCAGCACCTGGCCGATCGCTGCGCGGGCGTGCCGGCGCGTTGCCTGCGCAACAGCCGCCGTCAGATTGCCGCCGGCACTCTCGCCGCACAGCACGATCGGCAGGCTGCCCGTCCCGGCCGCCCATTCGAAGGCGGCCAGCGCATCGTTGAAGGCAGCGGGGTGGACATGCTCCGGCGCCAGCCGATAGTCGACCGACAGCACGTCGAAGCCGGTGCCGGCGCAGATCTCGGCGCAGATGTCGTCATGGCTGTCGAGTCCGCCAAGGATGAAGCCACCGCCATGATAGTAGACGACCAGGGCTCGCGCGGCCTGGCCCGAGAGTTGGTAGCGCCGAACGGGAATGCCATGATCGGCGGCGGCGATCAGGCCGTCACGGGTCTTGACCCCCAACGGGCGCCCCTGGCGGAAGGCCCGGCACATCCGGTTATAGACCGCGCGCTGCTTGTCGACAGGCAGGCCGACGATCTCTTGCGGGTACCAGGCGTTGACGCTGTCAATATACGCCCACAGGGCCGGGTCTAGCCGGGTCTCGTACTTGCCGCGGCTGGTCATGTCAGTCTGCACGGCCGGGCGCATCAGAGCTCGGCATAAAGCTCGGCCGCGTTGTCGAAGCTGAAGCGCAGCGGCACCGAGCCTTCGACCTGCCAGGCGGTGACCGTCTCGCCGGCCAGCAGCCGGCAGGCGCCGTCGGTATCGGTGACCGCGCCGCCATAGAGCCGGTTGGCAAGGTTGAGGATGCCGGTCTGGTGCATGGCCGCGCTGCCGCTGCCGCAGGCATCCTTGACCAGCAGCACGCGAAAACCCTTGGCCACCGCATCCTTGACGGTGGCATCGATGCAGGCCTCGGTCCACACGCCCGATATGACCAGCCATTCGATGCCCGAAGCCTTGAGCTGATCGGCCGCTGGCCCGGACCGGAAGGCGCTGGCCTCGGCCTTGATCAGCAACGCCTCGCCACTGGCCGGTGCCACCTCGTGGCAGATCTCGGTCAGCGGGTCGCTCTTGTCGGAAAAGGCCGATTTGCCGTTGGCATCGAGCGGATGAAACGGCCGCTCCTGTTTGTCGAGATCGACGATATAGGCCCAGTGATGGAGCGGCACATGGTTCTCGCGTGCCGCCGCCTGCAGTCGCCGGACGTTGGCGAGGATTTTTTCAAAGCCCTCGACCAGGTAGCGCCGGTCCTGCCGGTGCTCTTCCTGCAGGTCGATGAAGACGGCGGCCACCGAACCGCGCTTGATGGAGATGGGACTTTTCATGCGGAGGAGCCTTGGCTCAACGCCGGCGTCGCCCTGTCCAGCGATCTGGCGCAAGCCGTTGCGATTGGCCGGCGCCCCCCCCATGTCGTCATCCCAGGGCGAAGCAGGAGCGCAACTCCGTCGCGGAGACCCTGGGATCCATGCCGTGACGTTGATCGAATAATGCAGCGGAGCAGAATTCCGTAGCCGTTGCATCGCTTTGGCGTCACGGCATGGATCCTAGGGTCTGCGCCGCGTCGCTGCGCTCCTTGCTTCGCCCTAGGATGACGAAAGCGCGGGGCGTTCCATCTGGTTGCCAACGGAGACGGACCCAGCATCAAACCTGTTTCTCCAGGAACTCATCCTCATAGGGGAAGCGCGACAGAAGTTCGGTGCCGGTGTCGGTGATCAGGATTTCGTCCTCCAGCTTGACGCCCTCGCGGCCGCCCTTCTCGCCGATATAGCTTTCCACGCTCACCACCATGCCTGGCACGATATGGCCGTCGCGGCCATAGGTCTCGTAGTCCATGGCATGGGCGATGAACGGCGTCTCGCCATGCATGCCGACGCCGTGCATCACCGAGGTGTAGCGCTGGTCGACGAAGCGGTCCGGGATCTTCCACGCCTTCTCGGCGATCTCGCGGAAGGCCATGCCCGGCTTGACGATCGAGATGTTGTGCTGAACCTGGTCATGCGCCATGCGGTAGAGCGACTTCTGGTAAGGGCTCGGCTTGCCCGGCCCGCAGCGGAAGGTGCGGGAGAAGTCGGAATAATAGCCGTAGCAGCCGATCGTGTCGGTATCGAGCGCCAGCAATTCGCCCGGCCGGATCTTGCGGCCGCTGGCCTCGTTGAACCAGGGATTGGTGCGCTGGCCCGAGGTCAGCAGCCGCGTCTCGATGAACTCGCCGCCCTGCCGGATCACCTCGCCATACATGATGGCGAACAGGTCATTTTCGGAAACGCCGGGTTTGATCGCCTCGCGTACCGCCGCCACCGCCGCCTCGGCGCCGGCCATCGACACCTGCAGGCATTTCACCTCCTCCGGCGTCTTCACCGCCCGCACCGCCAGGATCTCGCCCTGACAATCGCGGACCTCGCAGCCGCGCTTTTCCAGCGCCAGCGCCTGCAGATGGCTGCAGCGGTCGAGGCCGAGCTTCATCGAGCCGCCGCCATGCTTCTTCAGGAGTTCGGCGATTTCGTCGGCGAACGGACCGGCGGTCTCGTCGTCGCGGCCCGAGACCGACGACCAGACGAGCTTGGAAGGACGCGCCTCGTCGATCGTGTCGAGCACCATGGAGACATGGTAGCTCTGCGGATACTCGAACAGCACGATCGGCCCTTCGGTCGGGATGAAGAAATAACGGGTCGAGTTGCGCAGGAAGTAGCCGAACATGTTGCGCGAGCCGGTGGCGTAGCGCTGGTTATAGGGGTCGAACAGCACGACGCCGCCATAGCCGGCCTCGCGCATCCAGCCGCGCAGCTTGGCAAGCCGGCCCTTGCGCAGCGCGTCGGCATCGATGAAGGACGGCTCGGTGTCGGACAGCCACATGCCGCCGGCAGGATCGGCCGCCGCCGGATGGCGCATGCGGTCCTTGAAGTCCACGTCCTCGGTGCTGTCCGGTTCGAAAACGACGATGCTCATGGTGCCTGGCCTTGGGTGGGTTGCTAGCCGAGACCATGGCGCAGGAGCGACGAAAGGATTGTGCGAAAAACCGCGTGTGTTGTGCGGGATGCCGCTGGCGAACGGCTCCATCGAGATCCTTCACGCGCCCCCCCTCTGACCTGCCGGCCATCTCCCCCACAGGTGGGGAGATCGGCAGCTTCGGAAGCCGCGCTCATGTCCTCACGGTCGGAGTTGGTGGAGGCGGAGGTAACGGCCAATCTCCCCCCTTGCGGGGGAGATGTCCGGCAGGACAGAGGGGCGCGCTGTCCCGCCAGCATCCGAAGGCACCTAATGTCGCCTCGCCAGCTTCGGCGGATGTCCATGTTCTTCCCGAAATGCCCGGGCAAAGCTCGACATCGAGGCAAAGCCGCAGGCCAGCGCCACGTCGCGCACGGCGAGCGTCGAATGCGCCAGAAGATCGGCGGCGCGCTTCAGCCGCAGCCGCCGATAGTAACCGTTGGGCGAGATGGCGAGTTCGGAACGGAAGGAGCGTTCGAGCTTGTCAGAAGAAACGCCGAGTTTTTGGGTCAGTTCGGCCATGCCGAGCCGCTCCTCCACGGCGTCTTCCATGATCGCAATGGCCGACAGCACCAGCTCGTTGCGAACGCCGGTGCGCAGCCGCAGCGGCATCAGCTTGCGGTCGACGCTGGAGCGCAGCTGGCTGTGCACGAACCATTCGGCGACGCCGGCGGCAAGCTCGGCGCCGTAATCCCGGGTGATGATCTCCAGCATCATGTCGAGGCTGCCGACACCGCCGGCCGAAGTGAAACGCTTGCGGTCGATGACATAGAGATCGCGGCTGAGCTCGATGTTGGGAAAGGCCTCGGTGAAGGCGGCCTGGCTGGTCCAGTGCAAGGTGCAGGCATGGCCGTCGAGCAGGCCGGCGCGCGCGAGGAAGAACGCCGCGTCGGCAACGGCGCCGATATGGGCGCCGCCGCGCAGGCTGCGGCGGATCCAGCTTGCCGCATCCTCGGCCACGAGATGATCGGCATCGCCGCCCGAACAGACGACCACGCGGTCGACCTTCGGCGCATCCTCGGCATAAAAGCCCGGCTGGATGACGACGCCATTCGAGGCCTCGACCGAACCCTTCGTGCCGCCGACGATGATCCAGCGGTAGCATTCCTTCTTCGCCAGAATGTTGGCCGCGCGCAGCGGCTCGATGACGGAGCTGAACGCCAACATCGGGAAGCCGGGAAACACCAGCACCGCGAAGGTGATGGTCTCGGTGGGTTTTGAAGCGTCGCGCGTGGCCATGGACGACACAATTCGGACGAATGGCGTCCGGGGTCAACGGTACTTGGCTCATAACTGCTCGAGACGGCGTGGCCTTCAGAGTCGAGACGCTTTGATGTCGCGGCATGGATCCTAGGGTCTTCGCGACGGAGCTCCGCTCCTGCTCCGCCCTAGGATGACGAAGTGAGGTTTGTTTCAGCCAATCTGCAAAGTCTTCAAAATGCAACCGCCAAACTTAAAACATCCGCGATTGGCTTGGCTGTTTTTGTCTTCGTCATCCTAGGGCGAAGCAAGGAGCGCAGCGACGCGGCGCAGACCCTAGGTGTTTAGTCCCGGCATTTGATGGACCGGGTCGAGTCTGAACCGTTCGGGCTCTTTTTTCCAGA